>WQXJ01000017.1 GCA_009784895.1 Micrococcales bacterium
ACACTGGTCGAATCCGTCTTCAATCAGGTGAAGAAGCGTGATCCATATCAGGCAGAGTTCCACCAGGCCGTTCAAGAGGTTCTGGCATCACTGGAACCGGCTATCGCTCGCCGCCCAGAATTCGCTGAGGCCGCCCTACTTGAGCGTATGGTCGAGCCGGAACGTACTGTCACCTTTCGCGTGCCGTGGGTCGACGACACAGGCCAGGTCCACGTCAACCGCGGTTTCAGGGTCCAGTTCAACTCGGCTCTAGGGCCATATAAGGGTGGTTTGCGATTCCACCCCACTGTCAATTTGGGCATTATCAAATTCCTTGGCTTTGAGCAGGTCTTCAAAAACTCGCTGACCACACTGGCCATGGGCGGTGGCAAAGGCGGCAGTGACTTTGACCCCCACGGTCGCTCAGACCTTGAGGTTATGCGCTTCTGCCAGTCCTTTATGACCGAGCTTTGGCGTCATATTGGACCCGAAACCGACGTGCCGGCTGGTGACATTGGTGTCGGTGCACGCGAGGTTGGTTACATGTTTGGCCAGTACAAGCGCCTGGTCAATCGCTTCCAGGCCGGTGTGCTGACCGGCAAAGGCCTGAACTGGGGCGGCTCGTTGGCGCGCAAGGAATCAACTGGCTACGGCACCGTTATCTTCGCCCAAGAGATGCTGCGTCAGCGCGGCGAATCGATGGATGGCCAGCGGGTGACCATATCCGGTTCAGGTAATGTCGCCATTTATGCCACCCAGAAGGCCCAAGCCCTAGGTGCCTTTGTCCAGGCCGTGTCTGATTCTTCTGGCTATGTCGTTGACACGGCCGGAATCGATGTTGAGCTCCTCCAACAGATTAAGGAAGTTGAGCGTCTGCGGGTTTCGGATTACGCCGAGCGGCGCGGAGGCTCGGCCACGTTTGTGGCCAAGGGCAACATTTGGGAGCTGGAGACCACAGTGGCGTTGCCTTGCGCCACTGAGAACGAGCTTCACACGGCCGATGCCGGTGCTCTAGTTAAAGGTGGCGTCAAGATTGTGGCTGAGGGAGCCAATATGCCTTGTACCCCTGGCGCCATCGCGGCCTTCCAGGAGGCCAAGGTTGGGTTTGGTCCGGGCAAGGCAGCCAACGCCGGCGGAGTGTCCACTTCAGGGCTGGAAATGCAGCAGAACGCTTCGCGCGATTCGTGGAGCTTCGAGAAAACCGAAGCCCGCTTGACCGAAATCATGGTCAACATTCACAACGCCTGCTTGGCTACTGCTGACGAATACGGCCATCCGGGCGACTACGTGGTTGGCGCCAACATCGCTGGTTTCCTAAAGGTGGCCGACACCATGATGGACCAGGGTTTGATCTAGTTTGCTCGGCTAGCTGCCAGCTCAAGGCGTCTGGGGCTGTGAGTCGGCTGTTGATGGGCGTGTCGCACGCCATTTTGTGGCCTGTGGTGCTAGCTTCGCCCCAGGCGTGAACCACATGCCTGGGCAGCTTCCCCCTGTTCCGGGTAGCTCCCCCCTATCTGGTGGATGGAGTTTGATTATGAAAAAGAGGCGTATTGCCGCAAGTCTTGGAGCCTTAGCTATTGGCCTTGCCGGAACCGCCGTTGTTGGCAGCGCAACCCATGCGGCGGGCCCAATTGGCACTTTCACGGCGGCTTGGTCCGCCGGCAACGTTGTACTAGGTGAGGAATTCAACGTGCTGGGTCAGTGCACAGCAAACGACCCGGCCCTCGACCCGGTTCAATTTGTGCAAATCGAGGTGTCGAATCTCAACTACCCGTGGGATCAATGGAAAGAGGTTGTCACCACGGACGCCGGCGGCTTCTGGGTTTCTTCTAGTTTGTCTAGTCCGGGCGAGGCGAGCTGGGATGGATGGGCCTTCTGCTACACCTACAACGGCTATGTCGAGGGCATCAGTCTTCCCAGTGTTGACGTGGTAGAGGTCTGGGCAACCGTCAACGGCTACAATCCCGCAACCGTGGCGGCTGGCTCCAGTGTGACGGTCCAAGGAGGTGGCTTCCTGCCGGGCGAGACGGTTGATGCCACGCTCAATTCGCAGCCCGTCTTCCTTGGCTCTGGTCCCGCACCCAATCCGAAGATGACTGTGACGATCCCGGCCAGCACCCCGCTGGGCGCGCACACCATTGTGCTCCAAGGTGCCAACTCAGGGCGGACAGCCAGCGTCAAGGTAAATGTAATTGCCGGCGGCAGGCTGCCGGTCATCGAGACTGGCATTGGACTGTAGATACCCAGAAGCCGGTGCTTGACACCAGTCAGGCCTAGATCGGTCAGAGATACAGGCGTAGCGGGCGCAAACGCGACCGGCTTTTGATGTGGCGGACACCTTGACGGACCAAGGTTTGATCTGATCTGCACCTATGGTGGTCGGCTCGAATCGATTGAGCCAAAGTCCTAATCTGCGTGGGCGAGTTGGTTCCCGTAGAAGGGCCGGAGATGCTAAATTCGTCTTTGGCATGGACCATACCACCATGAGTAGATGGAGAATGAGAATGATCAAGAGGCGCATCGCCGCGAGTCTTGGTGCCCTGGCCATTGGGTTGGCCGGAGCCGTTGCAGTTGGGAGCGCGGCCCAGGCGGCAGGCCCAATCCTCAGCTTCACGGCAGACGTCACCGCCACCAATGTCGCGACCTACGAGGACTTCGTAGTGTTTGGTGAATGCGTCGCGGCCGATCCGGTCAACGACCCGATTGTCAACGTTTATGTTGAGGTCTGGAACGTTGACGATCCAACCGACAATTACACCGCCGATCTGATGCCCGACGCTACCGGCTTCTGGGCGTCAGCCAATTTGTACTCCACCGGTCCGGCCGACTTCACCGGCTACGCCGTCTGTGTGACCTATTCGGGCTACTACGAGCCCATCTTCCTCCCAAATATCTCGGTGGTAGAGGTTTGGGCAACCGTCAATGGCTACAACCCGGTCACTGTAGTTGTCGGCTCCACCGTTGTCGTTGAGGGTGGCGGCTTCGTGCAGGGCGAAACCGTCGATGCCACGCTCAATTCGCAGCCCGTCTTCCTTGGTTCCGGCCCCGCGCCAAATCCGAAGATGACGGTCACCATTCCTGCCAGCACTCCGTTGGGCGCGCACACCATTGTGCTTCAAGGTGCCTTGTCGGGTCGGGCGGCTGTAGTCGATGTCAACGTGGTTGCGGGCGGCAGGCTGCCGGTCATTGAAACTGGCATCTAGTTAGTCGCGAAGAACCGGTGCTTGTCACCGGGCAGACGTGAATCGGTTGGGTTCCGCGGGCGCCAGCCCGCGCCAACCGCTCCCATAGATAAGAGTGCTCATGTCTGGATCACGGCGCCCAGCGGCGTGGGCGGTGGTGTGTGCCATCTCGGCCATCACCACCGCCGGCTTGCTGGGCGCTTCTGTATTTGCGGCATCGGGCGCAGACGTCTCCATGGCCTTGCCGCCGGCGAAGTCGTGGCCGGCGCCCACGCCCAGCCCCATACCCAGCCCCACCGCCGAGGTGGCCCAAGCCGAACCTACCCACGTAGCGATCCCCGCCATTGGCGTTGACGCCGATGTAAAGGAGTTCACGCTTGAGGACGCCGCCGGTTCTTCCTCCCGCCGGACCGGCACCTCCTGCTTGGTTGACGGCCTGATTATCTGCATTAATCCACCGCTGTTTGACCTGGCCTATTGGATGAGGGCCGGCGCGGGGGGCATAGCCTACGGCGACATGCCCGGCACAGAGGCGCAGGGCAACGTCTACCTGATTGCGCATGCCTCTCACCAAGTCGAGGCCGTCTTCACTGACCTCTACCAGCTTGCGGTGGGCGACGAGATCGCCGTTACCAACGAAAACGGCGAACTGACCTACCAGGTCCAAGAGGTGGTCCAGGTTGGTAAGGATTCCTTCACCACCATGCCCCAGGCGCTTGAGCAGGTCCCCGGCAGGCTGCTGCTGGTGACCTGCTACTACGGGCCGTCGGCGGAATTCCAGGGTGGCTCGGCCGCGGCCAACGTGGTAGTCGTGGCCCAGTTGACGGAAGGAAAACCGGTTGACTCCTGAGACCGAATCCACCCCTGAGGAGACCAAAGAGGCTGCGCCTAGGAAAGCGGGCCAGCTGTGGGCCCCAACCGAGGCTGCCCCTGTGCAGAACGACGAAACCTCTAAACCCGAAGAGACTGTAATCAATTCGGGACCCGAAGAAACCGAAAAGGGCTCTAGATCCGGGGAAGGCGACGAGGCTGACGAAGCCGACAAGACCAAGGAAGCCTCGAGAAGCGAAAATACCGACAAGACTGCCGACCCTGAGGAACCCACCGAAGGGCCGGAACCAGAGGAACCCAAGGAAGACTCAGAACCTGCAAAGACCGGCGACGACTCCGAAACTCAGGAGAAAGGCGAGGCTACCCCTGACCAGGGCGCCGGAGCCGCCCCGGCGAAAACAGATGAGCCTCCGAATGCTCCTTACGACTGCCGGCGCCCCCGCGCCAGCACTATGGCCAAGCGGCTGGTGGCAATGGCATCGCTGATCCCGGTGCTGCTGGCAGCGGACCTGTTGGCAATGGTCAATAGCATCGAGCGGCTCGACACCCCCAAGCCATTCACCCAGTCCCAATCCAAAACTTGGGTCATCATTGGCTCAGACGACCGGTCCTACCAGCCTGATGCCGGCGAGGGTCCTTCCTACATGCTTGGGCCTCGCGTTGGAGGGCAGCGGGCCGACGTGGTGATCGCAGTTCGCGTCGACCAGAACGGTGTGCGAGCCCTGTCGATTCCACGCGACCTGTTCTTGGAGCCAGCACCGGCCTATATGCCGCAGCGGCTGACAACTTTGCTGAATGAGGGCCCGGCGGCCGTGACCTCGGCCTTGTGCCTTGACCTGGGTATCCCGGCTGACCATCTGGTGATTGTCCGGCTCGAAGGCTTCGTCAAACTGATTGACCTGATTGGCGGCATCGACATCGAAGTGCCTTACCCGATCCGCGACGAAAACAGCGGCCTGGACATCGCTCAGTCCGGTCGGGTCCACCTTGACGGCCGGGCCGCCTTGGCCTTTGTCCGCTCCCGGCATGCGGAACAAAAGATCGACGGGGAGTGGGTCCAGGATGACGAGACAACCGGCGCCTCTCAGCGAGCCGCCTCGGCCGGCACGGTGTTAAGCGCGGCGGCCTCAAAGGCGGCCAGCATTCGCGATCCACTGGTACTCCACGCTCTGGCCAGGGAGGCGGCCAAGAGCACGGCGCTCGATTCGCGTACCTCGCTCTTCGACCTGCGTGACCTGACCATGCTGCGCGGCGTCAACATCCCGACCTTGCCGGTAGACACGGGTGACTCGGAGCTTCTCTTCAAGACCAACGACTCTACCTTCAACACTCTGACCAAGATGGGCTACCAGCGCGGCGGCTGCTCCATGACGGGGGTAGAACCGCCATCGACCGAACCACCACCCACCGAATCACCGGCCTTAGGGAATGAGTGACCTATCCCCAGCGGCTGCCAGAAATCGGCAGTCACTGCCTGGCAGCTGCCTAAGGCGGGTGCCGATTGCGCGCAGCCGCTGACAGACGCACACCCCCGGGGGAGCCTGGTTTGCCCCCAAACCCATTGCCTTAGATGCCTCGAGGCCAAATGCCCGCGACATCTCGCCGCGTTGCGGCCCCAGACAAATGAGGCAACAATTGAGCTTGGCTGCTTCGATGTGAGGCGCTGGGACCGGTAGGGGGATCGATGGCCACCTTCAAGAAGCCTTGTATACATTGCGGCACCTTGGTGGATGGCGATGCCAGGTACTGCCCAACATGCGCCTCGTCGACCCCATTCGCCCACCACTGTCCCTCCTGTCTCAGGGAAGTCACACCCGCCCAGGCGGTTTGCTCTGGTTGTGGCCGGCAGCTTCGTGTGGCCTGCCCGGCCTGTGGGGTGGCCACCTTTGTAGCTGAGGCCGCCTGCCAGTCTTGCGGCGCCACGCTGATGGTGACCTGCCCCAACCGCCGCTGCGGCCAACCGCAATTCTTCGAAAACACCAAATGCACCGCTTGCGGCAAGAAGATCAAACTGAAGTGAGGAGAGCGCCATGCTGAGGGCTTTTACCAGGAACTACGAGGACAACTCGACCGAGGCCGGCTTCGAGTTTACGTTCTACTGCGATAACTGCCACGACGGCTTCAAGTCAAGCTTCATCGAGTCGGAAACTGCCAAAAAGGGCAAGGGCCTGCGGGCTTTGACCCAGGGTGCTGGCATTGTTGGCAGTTTCCTCGGTGGCCGGGCCTCAAGCGCCGGCTGGGCGGCCGAGCGCGGTGGCTCGGTCCTATCCGAGCGCTTCAACGGCATGAGCCCTGAATGGCACAAGGAGCATGAGAACGCCTTTGGCATGGGCCAAAACGAGGCCCAGCAGCACTTCCACCGCTGCCACAACTGCAGCACCTATGTTTGCGACGCCTGCTACAACGAAGACGCTGGGCTCTGCATCAAATGTGCGCCGCGCCAAGAGGTTTATGTTGCTCAGGCCCACGCCGGTGCCATGAGGCGCAACATCGACCAGGCTGCCGAATCAGCCCAAGTCTGGTCCGGCACAATCGAATCGAAGACCACGGTTTGCCCCAGTTGCGGCAAGCCGGCCGGCAGTGGCAAGTTCTGCAACAACTGCGGAGCTTCGATGGCCCTGTCGAGCTGCCCCAAATGTGGAGCCGAAGTGGCCCTGGGCGTGGCTTTCTGCGGCTCATGCGGCACGTCTATGCAGCAGGCCGCCGCGCCGCCGGCGCCGCCGCCCGGCCAGTGCGGCAATTGCGGCCAGCAGAACCAGCCTGGTGGCCGCTTCTGTGGCGGCTGCGGTGCCCCACTGGCCGGCTAAGCCGCCTGGGAAGTTGAACCGACAGTCGGGCTAGTTGGACCAGGAGAACAGCGCAGATGACGATAGTTGTCGATGGCGAACCCATCGAATTGGACCAGGTAGCTACCGGAGCCAGCCTGTATGACGGCCGCAAGGACGTGGTGGTAGTTCGGGTCAACGGAGAGCTGAAGGATCTGGACCAACCCATCATTGACGGTTCGACCGTTGAGGCTGTCACCCTGGCCGAGCCGGACGGCCTTATGGTGCTGAGGCATTCCGCCGCCCACCTGCTGGCCCAAGCCGTCCAACAGATCAACCCCGAAGCCAACTTGGGTATTGGCCCGCCCATCACCGACGGTTTCTACTACGACTTCGAGGTCCAAGAACCGTTCACCCCTGAAGACCTCAAGCAGCTCGAGAAGGTCATGACCCGCCTGGCCGCCCAGGGGCAGACCTTTGCCCGCCGCGTCGTCAGCGACGACCAGGCCAAAGAAGAACTCTCTAACGAGCCCTACAAACTTGAGCTGATTGGTCTCAAAGGCGGCGCAGACCAGGGTGCCTCGCAGGAAGCCGCTGAAGGCGCCGCCGTCGAAGTGGGCGAAGGCGAGCTGACTATCTATGACAACGTTAATCGCCAGGGCCAAACCGTTTGGAAGGATCTGTGCCGCGGGCCGCACATCCCTACTAGCCAGCTGCTGAAAAAGGGCACTTTCAAGCTGATGCGGTCAGCTGCCGCCTACTGGCGCGGTTCGGAGGAAAACCCGCAGCTGCAGCGCATTTACGGCACGGCTTGGGCTAGCCAAGAAGACCTAAAGGCCCACACCGAACGCCTGGCGGAAGCCGAGCGCCGCGACCACAGGAAACTGGGCCAAGAGCTCGACTTATTCTCCTTCCCCGAAGAAATCGGTTCCGGCCTGCCCGTTTTCCATCCCAAAGGCGGCATCATCCGCCAGGAGATGGAGGACTACTCGCGCCGCCGCCACGTCGAAGCCAACTACGACTTTGTTTATACCCCACATATCACCAAACAGCGGCTGTTCCAGATCTCCGGGCACCTCGACTGGTTTGCCGACGGCATGTATCCGCCCATGCACTTGGACGAAGAACGCAACCAAGACGGCTCAATTCGCCGCCAGGGGCAGAACTATTACCTAAAACCGATGAACTGCCCCATGCACAACTTGATCTTCGCCTCGCGCGGCCGGTCCTACAGGGAGCTACCGCTCAGGCTGTTCGAGTTCGGCACGGTTTATCGCTACGAGAAATCCGGTGTGGTCCACGGGCTAACCAGGGCCCGCGGTTTTTCCCAAGATGACGCCCACATTTACTGCACTAAAGAACAAGCCCGCGACGAGCTGGCCTCGCTATTGACCTTCGTAATAGACCTGCTGGCGGACTACGGCCTAGACGACTTCTATCTGGAATTATCCTCACGCGACCCGGACCATTCGGTTGGCAGCGACGAGGTCTGGGACGAGGCCATGCAGACCCTGGAAGAAGTCGGCCGGGCCAGCGGGCTCGATCTAGTGCCGGATCCAGGCGGGGCGGCCTTCTACGGCCCCAAGATCTCCGTCCAAACCCGCGACGCCATTGGCCGGACCTGGCAAATCTCCACCATCCAACTCGACTTCAATATGCCGGAACTCTTTGGCCTGGAATACACCGCGGCCGACGGCTCACGCCAGCGTCCAGTCATGATCCACCGCGCCCTATTCGGCTCGATTGAGCGCTTCTTCGCCATTTTGACCGAGCACTACGCCGGCGCCTTCCCACCCTGGCTGGCCCCAGTCCAAGTCCGCGGCATCCCGGTGGCGGGCGAATTCGAACCCCACCTGGACCAGGTTCTGGACCAGCTCAAGCTGCGCGGTGTGCGCGTCGAAATGGATCGCTCCGATGACCGCTTCGGCAAGAAGATCCGCACCGCCGCCACCGAAAAGGTGCCGTTTGTCCTGATCGCCGGGGCCGATGACGTAGCCGCCAAAGCGGTTTCCTTCCGTTTCAGGGACGGCCGACAAGACAACCAAGTGCCGATCGATCAAGCCATTGAGCGGGTCTGCCAGGTTATCCAGAACCGAGAGCGTGATGCCTGAGACCGAGGACAGCGCCAAGTTTGCCGGCCAGGTCGACGGTTATGACCGGCTCTGGGTGCCGCATCGCATGACCTATGTGGCCGGTCCCAACCGGCCCAAGGACCAAGGCGAACATGACTGCCCGTTCTGCGCCGCGCCTGGTCAAGACGACGAGGTCGCCCTGGTGGTGGCCCGCGGCGAGCGTGTCTTCGCTTTGCTCAACCTTTACCCCTACAACTCCGGCCACGTCTTGATTTGCCCCTACCGCCATGTGCCGGACCTGACCGACTTGACCACCGACGAGGCCAACGAGCTAATGGCCTTTAGCCAACAGGCCGTCAAAGCCCTCCAAGCCACCCGTCAACCCCAAGGCTTCAACTTGGGACTCAACTTGGGGGCGGTGGCGGGGGCCGGCCTGGCCGCCCATTTGCATTTGCATGTGGTGCCACGCTGGCGTGGTGACGCCAATTTCATGCCGATCGTGGCCCAGGTCAGGGCGCTACCAGAACTGCTTGGCACCACCAGGGAAGCGCTGGCCCGTGAGTGGGGCGCTTGATGCTTGGGCTCAACGGCCGCCAGGTCGCCAAGGTAGTTTTCACCCCACCGGCAAAAGTTCTAGTCAAAGTGGGCATCACACCCAATTGGGTCACCGCCATTGGCACGCTGGCAACTTGCGGCGTGGCCCTGGGTCTCTACCCAACCGGCCACCTTTGGCTCGCTTCAGTCCTGCTGGGCGCGCTGATCTGCACCGACGCCCTGGACGGCACTATGGCCCGCCTAACCGGGACAACCTCCAAATGGGGCGCCTTCCTTGACTCGACCTTGGACCGGGTGGCCGATGCCGCCATTTTTGGCGGCCTGACTATCTATCTGGCTAGACAGGGTGACCTTTGGGGGACCGTGGCCGGGGTGGGCTGCCTGGCCCTGGGTGCGGTGGTGCCCTACGCCCGGGCCAAAGCCGAAGCGCTTGGCCTAAGCGCCGCCATCGGCCTAGCCGAACGGAGCGACCGGCTGATAGTCGCCCTGGTGACAGCCTTTATCACCGGGCTGGGCGCGCCCCGCCTAGTTCTGGTGATTGGTTTGGGTCTGCTCGCACTGGCCTCGGCCATTACCATTTGCCAGCGCGCCTGGGTGGTTTACGCCCAGGTCAAACGGGCCAGCGCCACGCCAGGCCAGAGCCAGGCGCCATGAACCTGACGGCCTTGGCATGGCGGGTGGTACCGCGCCTGCCCCAGCGTTTGGCCGCCGGGATCTTCAACCTGGCGGCCGATCTATCTTGGGCCGTCCGCTCCAAGAACTGCCGGCGACTGACCGCCAACCTGGCTCGGGTCAGGCCGGAAATGAACCACCGACAAATTAGGCGGCTGACCCGCCGGGGGCTGCGCCGCACTTTGAAGTACTACCGCGAGGCCTTTTGCCTAGGCAGGTACTCCCAGGGGCAAATCGACCGCCTGGTCCACCTCGAGGACCACGACCGGGTGGTCAAAATGCTGGGGCAGCCGCCGCAGGGCATTTTGGCCATGGGCCATATGGGCAACTGGGACGCCGCCGGCGCCTGGTCCGCCGTCAACCTGGCACCGGTCATCACCGTGGGCGAGCATGTCCAACCGGAGCGTCTGTTTCAAGAGTTTATGGCCATGCGGGCGCGGATCGGAATGACCGTCATCCCATTCGAAAAGGGCCAATCCGCCTACCACCAGCTACTGGCCAAAGCCCAGGTCGAAACCCCCTACATTATGCCGCTGCTGGCAGACCGCGACCTGTCCTCCTCTGGCGTCGAAGTCGACATGTTTGGCCGCAAGATGCTGGTCGGGGCTGGCCCGGCGGTTTTGGCAATTGACACCGGGCGGCCGTTGCTGCCGGTCTCAATGCACAGCCGGGGCCGCAACTACGTGCTGCGCATTCACCTGGCCATCGAACCCAAAGCCGGTCTCAGCCGCTCAGAACAGGTTCAATACCTGTCTCAGGCCTGGGCCAGTGTCCTGGCCAAAGAGATCTACGACCACCCGGCCGATTGGCATATGTACCAGAAGGTCTTCGTCGAGGATCTGGACCCGGCCCGCCTGGCCAAAGTCCGCCAGCTGGCGAGAGGTGTCAACGATGGCGGTGAACCAGCATGAGGATTGGACTGGTTTGCCCCTACTCCTTTGACGTGCCCGGTGGTGTCCAATTCCATATCCGCGACCTGGCCCAAGAGCTGATCGCCCGCCGCCATGAGGTCTCCGTCCTGGCCCCGGCCGAAGAAACCACCCCGGTGCCTGATTACGTCGTTCCAACCGGTCGCACGGTGCCGATCCACTACAACGGTTCGGTTGCTCGCCTCAGCTTTGGCCCGGTCACGGCCGCCCGGACCCGGCGCTGGGTGGCGGAAGGCAATTTCGACTTGCTCCATGTCCACGAACCGATCACGCCGTCGGTGTCAATGCTGGCGCTGATCAACGCCCAGGGTCCCATCGTGGCCACCTTCCATTCCTCCCAGCTGCGCTCACGCGCCCTCAAAGCGGCCTTTCCCCTGGTCCGGGCGGCCCTGGAAAAGCTGGTTGGCGTTATCGCGGTCAGCGAAGACGCCCGGCGCACGGTGGTCGACCATCTGGGCACCGATGCCATCATCATCCCCAACGGTGTCTACGTCGATCACTTCCAGGGCCCGGCCGACCCACGCTGGCAGGGCACCAAGGAACAGCCGGTGATCGCTTTCCTGGGCCGTCTCGATGAGCCGCGCAAGGGCCTAGCCGTGCTTGAAGGCGCTATTGGCCCTGTGCTTGAGACCTTCCCAGAGGCCCGCTTCGTCGTGGCTGGTAACGGTGACGCGGCGGCCTCAGCTGCGCGCCTGGGCGACCAGGCCCGGGCGGTCGAGTACCTCGGGCCCATCAGCGAGCCAGACAAGGTCGCGCTGCTGTCCCACTGCTCGGCCTATGTGGCGCCGCAGACCGGCGGGGAGTCCTTCGGCATTGTGTTGGTCGAGGCGATGAGCGCCGGTGCGCCGGTGGTGGCCTCCGACTTGGGCGCGTTTAGCCGCGTGGCCGATGCCGGCGCCTTGGCCCGCCTGTTCCCGGTCGGGGATTCGATCGGTTTAGCTGAGGCGCTAATCGACACTTTGACCCAGGTGGAGCAGACCGACGCTATGCGCCGGGCTGCTCAGGTCGCCGCCCACCGCTACGACTGGTCGGTTGTGACCGATTCAATTCTGACGCTTTACGATGTCGCCACTTCGTCTGGTGCCGGCGCGGTCAAGGCCGCGCCGCGGCGCGAGACCTGGGGGAGGATCTAGATGGGCCACGACATCACCGTGATTGTCTTGATTGTGCTGTTAGTGGGCGCCATCGGGGTGACCACCGTCTACTTCGCGGCTTCCCGCATTGACCGGCTGCACCGACGGCTGGACCGAGCCTGGGACACTATGGCGATCCAGCTGACTCGGCGGGCCTCAGTGGCAGCCCACTTGGCTCTGATTGGCATATGGGATCCGGTGACTTCAATTGTGGTGTCCGCCGCCGCCCAGGAGGCTCTGGAAGCGCCACCAGATGACACCGCCCATTCGGAGCTGTCAGCCGTCCTGCGCCAAGCCTTGGGCGAAGACGAGAATGTCAACCAGGACTTGTCGAACCGGGATAAGGCCGAATGGCTGTCACTGCTTTGGGGTGTTTGGTACCGCGCCCAGCTGGCCCGGCGCTTTTACAATGAGGCCGTCTCGATGACCGTGCGTCTACGCTCCCGCCGCGCCGCCCGGTTGTTTCACCTAGCTGGACGGGTGCCCATGCCAGTGACCTGCGATATCGATGACGCTGCTCCACCTGCCCTGGAACAAGCAGCCGCCTCCAACCCCTAACCACTCCCTGACTAGCCATTTTCCCGCCAGGTTGAGCTTTGGCATGACCCCAACAACCCCCAACACTCGCGAGGTCGAGCTTCGGCATAACCCCCAATACTCGCGAGGTCGAGCTTCGGCATAACCCCCAATACTCGCGAGGTCGAGCTTCGGCATAACCCCCAATACTCGCGAGGTTGGGCTTTGGCATGAAGGGCCGGGGCGGGTCTCGGCGCGGCTGTTTCGGCGCCGCGCCTTGGACGGGCCAGCGGCGCTTGGCAGCGGTGGCCTAAGATTGGACGGCCTGAAGTTGGAAGACGTCTAGGGGGTAGTTGAGCAATGTCGGGTCACTCGAAGTGGGCTACCACCAAGCACAAGAAGGCTGCGATTGACGCCAAGCGGGGCAAGCTGTTCGCCAAGCTGATCAAGAACGTTGAAGTGGCCGCTAGGACCGGTGGGGGCGATCCGGCCGCCAACCCGACTTTGTATGACGCTATCCAGAAGGCCAAGAAATCCTCGGTGCCGAATGACAATATTGACCGGGCTGTCAAACGCGGTTCGGGGGCAGAGGCCGGCGGGGCCGAATACGCCTCGATCATGTATGAGGGTTATGGCCCCGGGGGTGTGGCCGTACTGGTCGAAGCTTTGACTGACAACCGCAACCGGGCCAGTTCTGATATCCGCCTCGCCCTGAGCCGCAACGGCGGCTCACTGGCGAACCCAGGCTCGGTCAGTTATTTGTTCAGCCGCAAAGGTGTCATCGAGGTGCCACCGGCCGAGGGCCTAGATGAAGACACCGTCCTAGACGCCGTGCTAGACGCCGGCGCGGAGGAAGTCACCGCCGGCGAAGGCGGCTTTGAGATCGTCACCGCCCCGGAGGATTTGGTCACCGCCCGCCAGGCGCTGCTGCAAGCCGGCATTGACTACGACTCGGCCGAGGTTTCATTCGTACCCAGTGTCGAAGTCGCCCTCGAGCTCGAAGGCGTCAAGAAGATCCTGCGCCTGGTCGACACGCTGGAAGACAGCGATGACGTCCAAAACGTCTACACCAACTTCGACGCCAGCGACGAGGTGCTAGCCCAGGCCATGGAGGACTGAGATCCAAGGTGCGGGTGTTGGGGATCGATCCGGGTTTGACGCGCTGCGGTTATGGTGTGGTTGACGCCCTTCCAGGCCGCCGGCTAGCCCTGGTTGGTAGCGGCGTGGCCAGCACAGATGCCGCCGCGCCGCTGGACCGGCGGCTACTCGAAATGTCGAATCAGATCGAGGCCTGGCTAGAGAAGTACCAGCCGCAGGCGGTAGCGGTAGAGCGGGTTTTTGCCCAGCAAAACGTCCTAACCGTGATGACCACCGCCCAAGTGGCCGGCCTGGCCCTGGTGGCCGCGGCTCGGCGCGACATTGAGGTTGCCCTGCACACGCCAACCGAGGTCAAAGCCGCCGTCACCGGCACCGGCGCTGCGGCCAAAGGCCAAATTGGCCAGATGGTGGCCCGGCTATTGAATCTGCCCGGCCCGCCCAAACCTGCCGATGTGGCCGACGCCCTAGCCCTGGCCATTTGCCACGCCTGGCGACCGTCGACCCTGGCTCCAACCGGCCGGGCCGCCACGCCGGCCCAAAAGGCCTGGCTCGAAGCCGAGCGCGCCACCCGGCAAAGAGTAAAGCAATGATCGCCTCGCTAAATGGTCAGGTGCTGGCACTGAGCGCCACTTCAGCCGTAATCGAATGTGGCGGAGTTGGACTGAGCGTGACCTTGACTCCGGCCGCCCGCTCGTCCCTGCGGCCAGGCGAGTCTGCCTTGGTCCTGACCTATCTGGTGGTGCGGGAGGACGCCTTGTCGCTCTACGGTTTCGCGGACGATGCCGAACGGCAGGTTTTCGTCACCGTCCAGTCGGTCAGTGGTATCGGTCCGCGCATCGCGCTAGCTCTAGTCTCCACCATGACGCCCGAGGCGCTCAGCCGCGCAGTGGCCACTGGGGACGTGGCCGCCATTACTCGGGTGCCGGGCATCGGTAGGAAAGGCGCCCAAAAGCTGATCCTTGAGCTAGAAGGCAAACTGGGCCAGGCGGCATCGGACAGCTTGGCCGGCCTGCCCGCCGGCCAGGCCGCCGCCGAGGCCACCGACGCCTTAGTCTCGTTGGGTTGGCCCAGACCCAAAGCGCGGCAGGCGATGGACCGGGTGACGGCGGCGCCTGACGCGCCCAGCGAGGTGGGTGAGCTGCTCAAGGCGGCGCTGCGATTGTTAGGCGGTGGCCGTGGCTGAAGACCAGACCGACCGGGACAACGAACTGGCCGAGCGGCGCGAGGAACTCTACGGTGCGGCCACGCCAACCGAACGCGCCGTCGAAGCCGCGCTTAGGCCTAAGTCGTTGGCCGAGTTTGTGGGCCAAGGCGTGGTGCGCCAACAGCTGCGGTTGGTGCTGGACGCGGCCAAGGCCCGTGGGGCGGTGCCGGACCACGTTTTGCTTTCCGGCCCACCTGGACTAGGTAAGACCACTTTGTCGATGATCATCGCGGCGGAGTTGGGTGTGTCGATGCGGGTGACCTCCGGACCGGCCATCCAGCACGCCGGCGACCTGGCGGCGGTTTTGACCTCATTGGATGAGGCCGAGGTGCTGTTTGTCGATGAGATCCACCGCCTGGCCCGGCCGGTCGAGGAGCTGCTGTACGTGGCCATGGAGGACTTCCGGGTCGACGTGGTGGTGGGTAAAGGGCCTGGTGCCAACGCCATTCCTCTGACCCTGCCGCCTTTCACCGTGGTTGGGGCGACCACCCGGTCCGGGTTGTTACCGGCACCATTGCGCGACCGATTTGGCTTCACCGGCCAGCTGGACTACTACCAAGTTGATGAGCTCGAGCAGGTGGTGGTGCGCTCGGCCGCACTGCTTGACTTAGATGTCTCCGATAAGGCGGCTCTGGAAATCGCCTCGCGCTCGCGGGGCACGCCGCGCATCGCCAACCGACTGCTGCGCCGGGTACGGGATTGGGCTCAGGTCCATGGCACCGGGGTCGGTGACCACCGGGCGGCGTTGGCGGCGCTAGAGGTCTACCAGGTCGACGAACTGGGCCTTGACCGGCTGGACCGGGCCGTGCTTGAAGCTCTGACCGGCCCACATGCCGGGCTGCCGGTTGGGTTGAACACCTTGGCGGCCACTGTGGGCGAAGAGGCCGAGACCATCGAAACGGTGGTCGAACCGTTTTTGTTGCGCGAAGGGCTGATCACTCGAACGCCGCGCGGACGTGTCGCCACCGAGGCGGCTTACCTTCACCTGGGCCGCTGAGTATCGCCATCGGCGTCATGTGTTGGGTCCGCACGCCAATCTCCCCTAGACTCGCCCAGGACTGTTTAATCACCCGCAAACAGAGGAGCGTGCCCCCTTGGCCGAAATAGCTATGGTTTTGGCAGCCGATGACCCGCCGCCACCCAGCGGAGGCATGTTCGGCAGCAGCGGCTTCTTGCTGGTCATGCTGGTGGTTGTGGTTGGCATGTTTTACATGATGAGCCGCAGAAACAAAAAGCAGCAAAAGGAGCAGGGCGATTTCCGTTCCTCCCTGCAGGTGGGAAGCCGTGTCATGACAATAGGCGGCGTGATCGGCGTGATCACCTGCATCGAAGGCGATGTCGTTACGCTCAAATCATCCGGTGGCGATGAGACGCAGTTCATCAAGCGGGCCATCAAGGAATCCCTGAGCGACGAGGCTTGGGAATCTCTCATCATGCCTGATATGGACTTTGATGCACCGGATGAGGATGAGGATCAGGCCGAGGAAGCCGAACAGTCCGTTCAGGACCAGACAAATCGTGAAGATGACGGTATCGACAATGCACCGGACGCAGGAAAGTAGTTCCCCCCGGGGGAGAAAGTAGCGAGCCGTGGCAAAGAAAACCGAACGCCCGGTTAGGACCCTAGTGGCCCTGGCCGTGTTGATCGCGCTGGTTTACGGCGCGGTCACGGTCGGGGTGTTGACCAAGAAGAGTGACGACAACAAGGGCGCCTCGTTCGTACCAGAATTCGCCCTTGACCTGGCTGGCGGCACCGAAATGGTGCTAACACCGGTGATGGAGAACAACGCCAACGTCACCACCGATCAGATCGACCAGGCCATCAACATCATCCGTAGCCGGATCGACGCCTCTGGTGTGGCCGAGGCCGAGATTTCCCAGCAGGGCACCCAGAACATTGTGGTCGGCATCCCGGGCAATCCCTCGGCTGAGGATCTGGCCTTGGTGACCAGGTCAGCACATATGACCTTCCGCACGGTGCTCCAGACCGAACAAGGCGGCGAAACCTACGCCACTGAGTGGATGAACCGTCAATTTGACAATCCGAACTACTCACCTCCTCCCGAAGATCCAGCCGCCAGCCCCGATCCGGGCACCGAGGAGGAAAGCCCGCCGGCCGAGGATCCCGAGGCCAGCCCTGGCACAGAAGAGGCCACGGCCAGCCCTGACGCCACGGCCTCACCGTCACCTTCGCCGGGCGGGGACACCGGCGGAATTCCGGTACCGCCGGACCAGGCCTTCGCCGAGCGGCTCAAGGCTGGGCTGGACCAGGACGCGATTGTGACCGAGGACCGGACCCAGGAGTTGACCGAGCTCAACTGCCAGGTGGCCGGTAGCCAGGCCAGCGGCGCGGTATCCGACCCAGATGAGCCTTTGGTGACCTGTTCACAGGACGGCACCCAGAAGTACATTTTGGGTCCGGTCATGGTGGAGGGTTCAAACCTGGACGAGGCCAGCTCGGGCCAGGCCACCACTGCCCAAGGCGGCACCACTGGTCGTTGGGTTGTCAACATTGCCTTCAACTCTGACGGTGGCAAACAATTTGGCGCCGTCACCACCGAGCTCTATGCCCGCTGCCAAGGCGACGCCACCACGCCCACGCGCCAGTTCGCCATTGTGCTTGATGACTTGGTCATCTCCGCACCGGAGGTTTGCCAAACCGCGATCACTGACGGCCGGGCGGAAATCAGCGGTAACTTCACCCAGGCCAGCTCGAAGTCTTTGGCGGACCAGCTGGCTTTTGGCTCGCTGCCAATCAACTTCCAGGTTGAGTCGCAGCAGCAGGTCTCGGCCACGCTCGGTTCCTCGCAGCTGGAAAAGGGTCTATGGGCCGGGCTGGTCGGCTTGATCCTGGTGGCCATCTACTCCTTCTTCCAATACCGTGCCCTGGCCTTTGTGACAGTGTCATCGTTGGTGATTGCCACATCGATGACCTACGGCACCATTTTGTTGCTGTCCTGGTTGCAGGGCTACCGGCTGTCGCTGGCCGGTGTGGCTGGTGTGATTGTTTCGATTGGCATCACGGCTGACTCGTTCATTGTCTACTTCGAGCGAATAAAGGACGAGCTGCGCGTGGGCAGAGATCTGCCCACTGCCGTTGAGTTTGGCTGGTCGCGGGCCCGGCGAACCATCGTGGCCGGTGACTCGGTTAGCTTCATGGCGGCCATGGTGCTCTACTTCGTGGCCGTCGGTGGTGTTCGAGGCTTTGCCTTTACCTTGGGTCTGACCACGATTATCGACCTGGTGGTTGTCTTTGTCTTCACCCACCCGATTCTCTTGTTGCTGACCAGAACCCGGTTCTGGGGCCACGGTCACCCGTGGTCTGGCCTGGATCCACACCGCCTGGGGGCGCCTGGTTCGATCCACTACGCCGGGCGTGGCCAGGTCAAGCGGATCCCGGACAAGCCGAAAGAGGACAGGGCCAAACGGGAAAAGGCTAAGGCCAAAGTGTCGGTTGGGGCGGTGGCGCCGGCCGCCCCGGGCACCTCAATTGCTGAGCGGAAAAAGGCCGATGCCGAGGCGAAAGCTAGGGCTAAAGCTGAAGTTGACAGCGGGGTTGAGACCGAGGTCGAGACCAAGGACGAACCGGTCAAGACCGACAAGGCCGACAAAAAGTCTGAGGACAAGACCAAGGACAAGACGTCCAAGGACAAGACCAAGGACGAACCGGCCAAGAGGGACAAAGCCGACAAAAAGTCTGAGGACAAGACCAAAGACAAATCTGGCAAAGACGACTCAACCGAAGGGGATGAGAGCTGATGGCTTTCCAGTTTTCGCGTTGGGGTAATGACCTCTACACGGGCAAGCGGTCATACAAAGTAGTTCCGCGCTACCGGGTTTGGTTCATCGCCGCCGTTTGTGTGGCGATTGCCTGCGGCATCTTGCTATTTGCCCCGGGCCTGCGCTTGGGCATCGAATTTGCCGGCGGCAACGAATACCGGGTTTCGGGTATCGAGGGTTCAGTCAGCCAGCAGGTCGCAATTGACCAGGTGCAACGGATAGTCGGTGGCACCGAAGTGCCCAAGGTGACCAACCTTGGCGCCGATGGTGTCCGCGTCCAGACCTCGGCTCTTAGCCTTGAGGTGGCCGAGGAACTGCACCAGGCTTTGGCCGAGGCCTACGGCGTGCCACCGGAGTCAGTCTCGGTCCAAGAGGTCGGCGCCACCTGGGGCGCAGGGGTTTTCTCAAAGGCGGTGCGGGGATCGATCCTGTTCTTGGCCTTGGTGGCTGTGGCCATGATGCTGTATTTCCGCAACTGGGCCATGTCGGTCAGCGCCATTGTGGCTCTGCTTCACGACCTGGTGGTAACCGTGGGCATTTACGCGGCGGTTGGCTTCGAGGTGACACCGGCAACGTTGATTGGGTTCCTGACGGTTTTGGGCTACTCGATGTACGACACGGTGGTGGTGTTCGACAAGGTTCGCGAAAACACCGCCAATGTGCTGGACCAGTCTCAGTTCACCTACGGTGAGGCCGCCAACTTGGCGGTCAACCAGACCATGGTGCGTTCGATCAACACCTCAGTAGTGGCGATCCTGCCAGTGGCGTCGATTTTGTTTGTCGGTGCGTTCATGCTGGGAGCAGGCACACTGCAGGACATTTCGCTGGCGCTGTTTGTTGGAATGGCGATTGGCACCTATTCATCAATCTTCCTGGCCACACCGCTGGAAGTCTGGTTGCGGCATAGGGAACCGAAGATCTCAGCCCACACCAAGAAGGTCCTTGACTTGCGGGCGACTCGGATCGCCGCTGGCGATGGTGACGACACGGCCGCCGAGGCTCTGACCACCATTGGCGCTCTTAGGGCTGGGGGTCACCAAGGCCAGATCGCTCAACCGCGGCGTAAGCCGCGATCGGAGCGCTAGCACCGTGCTTGACGGCGCTCTGCCTCCGCCAAGCGCTGGGCTGGTGGACCGCGTTGGGGCGACCGGGCGCTTCGCGCCCAGCCGCCGCGACCAGGTTTGCGGGCGGATCAGCAACCCTCATTTGGAGCCATGCGCGACGCTTGATGGCCCAGGGTTGGTGGCTGCGTGCCTCAGGCCTGGCGCCCGCGTCACGGCGCGTTACCCTTCCGGAAGAACGCCGCTTTGGGTAGAGGCGGCCTGAGAGTGACCGTGCCAATTAGCCAGCTGATTGCCGACAATGTGCGCGACATCCCCGATTTCCCGCACGCCGGCGTGGTCTTCAAGGACATCACGCCGCTACTGGCCTCTCCGGCTGCTTTCGCCGCCACCATTGGCCACTTAAGCGACTGGATCAAGGCCTCCGGTGCCGAGCTAGTAGTCGGAATCGAGGCCCGTGGCTTTGTACTGGCCGCACCCGGAGCCATTGACGCCGGCTTGGGTTTTGTGCCACTGCGCAAACCGGGCAAACTGCCCGGCGCCACTCTCAGCCAGGCCTACGCCCTCGAATACGGCGAAGCAGCCTTGGAAATGCAACAAGACGCAATTCCACCGGGTACTGGCGTGGTTGTGGTCGACGACGTCCTAGCCACCGGCGGCACAGCGGTGGCCGCGGTCAAACTAATTGAGCGGGCCGGGGCCAAGGTGCTCGGCATAAGCTGCCTGATCGAGATCTCGGCTCTGGGCGGCCGAGCCCAGCTGGTCGGCTATCGCCTTGACACCATGCTGACTGTTTAGCCAACGTAACACCCACTACCAACCAACACCCACTGCCCATCCAGCCGCGAGGCTGAGCTTTGGCATGACTCTGTCCAAGGCCAGCCCAGAGGCGGACTTGGCCTGCCAGCCACGAAGGGGTTGTTGGACTACGCCCCTCGGTGCCGGGCCACGTGGAAGGGTGTGGCCAGGGCCATGCCTAAGCCAAGCACCAGACCGGCCAGTCCCACCGCGATGCCTGTAAGTGGGCGCGGGCCTGTCACTGGCAATTGCTGGCCGCCGGCGCCTGTCCCGGCTCCTGGGTTATTGGGCGAGGGGCCCGGGCCAGGGCCTGGACTGGTCTTGGGGCCCGGAAACACCCGGCCCATCCCCGCGACAATGATGGTCGACTGCGTCACCATCTGTGCGCCATCGGACAAAGAGATAGTGTGATCGCCCTGCGGCAGATCTGCCGGGATAGTCAAGGTGTAGGTGGCGAAACCGTCGGCGTTGAGGGTGACGGTGCCAACCTCGGTGTCGCCAATGAAAATGGTGTAGGTGGCATTGGGCACGCCGGTGATGTTCAGAACTAGCGAGCCGCCGGGCACAACGGCGGTCTCCGTCAGGCCAAGGTCATGAATGATAGTTGGGGGATGGTGCACCACAGTGGTCCAGCGCCCAAAAAGGCTGCGGGAATCGAGACTGGCGGCGACCTGGTCGGTGACCATCATGGTGCCGGCCTCGTCGGCAAACCAGCCCATAAAGTCGTGGTCGGCCCAAGTTGGCGGTGGGATTTGTTCGCCTGGCTTGGCCAGCGGGTCACAGATCCATTCGACCGGTGATTGGCCGTCGACACCGCCGTCAACAAGGAAAGTGATCCAGTCGGTTGGGTAGACATCAGCGTTGGCGCTGTCGAAAACCTCGCAGGTGCCTGAGGCAGCAACCATCGGCGCCGCGCCTACAGCAGCCGGCGGGCCGCCAGCGGCATAGGCTGCCGCGCCACCAATGGCGCCAGCGCCGCCCAGTGCGGCCACAGCCAAGCCAACCCCAATTGCCAGCGTGGGGCGAATTGAGCGAGTCCAAGGCATGCCGAATCCTTCCGTCACGCCAATGATTCCACCAAATCGACGTTGGTTGGGTGCAATTGGGGTGGCTGGTGGGTAATTGCGCTGAAGGCAGAGCCCCGGCCGGCCAGCGCCGGGGGAGTCTTTGGAGTCTGCTCCCAATCGTCTGGGCCCACAAACTAGACTGGCGATGTGAGTGAGGGCAGCACCGACACTGGACGGGTGGCTCCGCCAGAGCAGGTCCACCACACTGGGCCACTGTCTTGGCTGCCCGGGTTCCGCCCACATCCGGCCCCGCCGGCCGCGTTGGAGCCGGTGTTGGCCGGCCTGAAAGCTTCGCATCCCAAGGCCCAAACTGACGAAGTCGAAAAGGCCTACGCCGTGGCCGAACGGGTCCACCGAGGCCAGTTCCGGAAAAACGGCGAGCCGTACATCACCCATCCGGTGGCAGTGGCCACCATCCTGGCGGATTTGGGCATGACACCGTCAACCCTGGCCGCGGCCTTGTTGCATGACACCGTCGAAGACACCCCCTACACCTACGAACAGCTCGATGAAGAGTTTGGCCGGGAGATCGCCAACCTTGTCGACGGGGTGACCAAACTAGACAAGGTCAACTACGGCGAGGCCGCCCAAGCCGAGACTGTCCGCAAGATGGTCATTGCCACCGCCCGCGACATTCGTGTCCTGGTGATCAAGCTGGCGGACCGTCTGCACAACGCCCGGACCTGGAAGTACGTCCCGGCCGCCTCGGCTGAGCGCAAAGCCCGCGAAACACTGGAAATCTACGCCCCACTGGCCCACCGCCTGGGCATGAACACCATTAAGTGGGAACTCGAGGACCTGTCCTTCTTTACGCTTTATCCCAAGGTCTATGAAGAGATCGTCAGGGTCGTAACCGACAGGGCGCCGGCCCGGGCCGAATACCTCCGGGTGGTCTCCGAACAAGTCACCGCAGATATGAAGGCGCTCAAAATCAAGGGCACGGTCATGGGCCGGCCCAAGCACTACTACTCGATCTACCAAAAAATGATTGTGCGGGGGCGTGACTTCACCGACATCTACGACCTGATTGGTGTGCGCATCCTGGTCGACTCAGTGCGTGACTGTTACGGCGCCCTGGGTGCGGTGCATGCGCGCTGGAATCCGGTGCCAGGGCGGTTCAAGGACTACATCGCCATGCCCAAGTTCAATATGTACCAGTCGCTGCACACTACGGTAATTGGGCCGGGTGGCAAGCCTGTTGAAATACAGATCCGGACTAACGATATGCACCGCCGGGCCGAATACGGCGTGGCCGCCCACTGGAAATACAAAGAGGGCGATGGCAAAAACAAAGACACCACCGAAATGGAGTGGCTGCGCCAGCTCGTTAACTGGCAACGCGAAACCCAAGACCCGGGTGAATTCCTCGACTCGCTGCGTTTCGAAATAGGTGGCTCTGAGGTTTATGCTTTCACGCCCAAGGGCGATGTCATCGCCCTGCCGTCCGGCGCCACGCCGGTCGATTTCGCCTACTCGGTGCACACCGAAGTGGGCCACCGCACAGTTGGCGCGCGAGTCAACTCGAAACTGGTGTCGCTTGACACCGAGCTGCACACCGGTGACGTGGTCGAGATTTTCACTTCCAAAGGCGAAAGCGGGAGCCCGTCGCGTGACTGGCTGGCCTTTGTCCGCTCGCCCAGGGCCCGGAACAAGATCCGCCAATGGTTCACCAAGGAACGCCGGGAAGAGGCGATTGAACGAGGCAAGGACGCCATCGCCAAAGAGATGCGACGGCAGCACCTGCCGCTCCAGCGCCTGATGTCGCATGAAGCCCTGGTGGCCTTGGCCCATGAGCTGCGTTTTGCGGACGTTTCGGCGATGTACGCGGCCGTGGGCGAAGGGCGGTATTCGGCCCATTCGATGGTCGAAAAACTCCTAGCATCGCTCGGTGGCACGGCCTCAAACGAAGAAGACCTGGCCGAGGTCACCCGGCCTGGCCTGGAGGAGGGCAGGCGCCACGCCGCGCACCGGACCTCTGATCCGGGAGTCACCGTCCACGGTATGGACGACCTCTGGGTCAAACTGGCCCGCTGCTGCACCCCTGTTCCGGGCGACCAGATTGTTGGCTTTGTCACCCGCGGGTCAGGGGTTTCGGTCCACCGGGCGGACTGCCAGAACGTCTTGTCCTTGTCAAAAACACCCGAACGCATGGTCGATGTCGATTGGCGCGACAAGCGCCAAGGTGCCTATTTGGTACAGGTGCAAGTCGAAGCCCTTGACCGCCAGCGTCTACTGGGGGATGTCTCCAACACACTGTCAGAATCGGATGTCAACATTCTCTCGGCGCAAGTCACCACGACCAAGGACCGCGTCGCCATCAACCGATTTGTTTTCGAGATGGCCGAGCCCTCTCATCTTGAATCCGTCCTAGCTTCGATGAAGCGGGTCGACGGCGTGCTCGACGCCTATCGCATCACCGGCTCCGGCCAGCGCCACAGCTAGGGTTGTCCCACTACCGGCTCTGTTTGGCGCCAAAGCCGGGCATATGCTGGCCAACCGCCTGGGGCTCCGCCAAGCGCAACGCGCCGCAGTCCACCAGCCGCCGGGCCGGCATCGGCCAACGGCAAGACATCCAGGCGGCCGCAGCCTTTAGGCCCAACCCCGCTCAGCGGATTGCCGCAGGTGATCCAGCATAATCTCGCGCTGCTTGATGTCCTCTTGCAGCGCCGCGATGGCCGCCTCGTTGCCGGTCGCCTCGACTTTGACCAGTTTCCGCTTCAAGCCGTCAATCAGGGCTTCGAGCTGCTGGGTCATCGAATCGGCTCGGGCTTGGGTCTCTGGGTTGGTCTTGCGCCAGGCGGCTTCCTCGGCCGCGCGGACCTGGTCGGCAACGGCTTTCATCCGGCCTTCGACTCGGTCAATATCCTTTCGCGGCACATGCCCGATGCCGTCCCACTTGTCTTCGAGTTCCCGCAGCTTGGCCTTGGCTTTGGCCAGGTCCTCGACCGGCAGCAGTTTCTCGGCTTCTTCGATGACCTCCAGTTTGGCCTGAAGATTGCCTTCCCTCTCGGCGTCGTTGGCGGCGTGGTGGGCGTCCCTGGCCTGGAAGAACTGGTCCTGGGCGGCCCTGAACCGAGTCCACAGGGCGTCATCCTGTTTGCGGTTGGTGCGCCCGGCGGCCCGCCAGCGGTCCATCAGGTCTCTAAACGCGCGCGAGGTTTCGCCCCATTCGACTGAAGTGGCCAGCTTCTCAGCCTCGGCCACCAGGGCTTCTTTGGCCGCCTTGGCTGTGCCCTGACGCTTGTCTAGCTCGGCGAAAAAGGCCCGGCGCTTGCGGTCAAAGGTGGCCCGGGCGTGGGCGAAGCGTTTCCACAGTTCGTCCTCTACGCCACGGTCAATCCGCGGTCCAGTGCGCTGGGCCTGCTTCCAGTTTTCGAAGGTGTCGCGCAACATTTGGGAGGCTTGTTTCCAGTTGATCTGCTCGGCGTCCTGGTTGGCGACCTGCTCGATCTGCTCCACCATGGCGGTGCGGTCTTGCAGCGCCTTGTCCTTGGCTGCCAGCCGCTCGGCTTCGAGTCGCTGGCGCACTTGGGCGGCGTGGGCTTTGACGTCGCGGTAGGCCTGCTGCAACGCTGCCATGTCGCCCACGGCCGGGGGTTCGGCCAAATTGGTTTTCAAACTGGCCAGCGTGGTGTCGATTTCCTTCTGGGTCAGTTGGTCCATCCGCTGGTCGAACAGCTCGACCTGGGCTAGCAGGTCGAGGTAGCGGCGGGCGTAGAGGGCCAGTGCTTCGGCCGTAGGCACTCCTGGGAACTGGCCTACGGCCCGCTCAGCCTGACCTTCAGTGACAAAGACTGTCCCGTCGGGGTCGACCCGACCCCATTTAGAAGCTTCGGCGATCTGCTCATCGGAGTGGATATGGACCTGCGGCTGCGGTGGCCTGGCGGCCTGGCCTCCGGCCGGGCCCGGCCTGGGGCGAGCCTTGGCCACTGCGGCCGGGGTTGGCACCGGTGGCCGCGGTGCTGGTGCAGCCTCTGGCTCCGCTTTGGCCTCTGGCTCTGGGGCAGCTTCCGGTTCGGGTTGCTGCTTAGGCTCGGACTCGCCTTCAGAAGTGGCCGGCTCTGGTTCAACTGCCGGTTCGGCTACGGCCTCTGGTTCTGGGGCGGCTTCCGGTTCGGGTTGCTGCTTAGGCTCGGACTCGCCTTCAGAAGTGGCCGGCTCTGGTTCAACTGCCGGTTCGGCTACGGCCTCTGGTTTTGGGGCGGCTTCCGGTTCGGGTTGCTGCTCAGGCTCGGACTCGCCTTTAGAGGTGGCTGGCTCTGGTTCAACTGCCGGCTCGGCTGCGGCCTCTGGTTCTGGTGCAGCCGGTGGCTGCTCAGGCTCTGAGGCGGCCTCTGGTTCTGGGGCGGTTACCGGTCCGGGTTGCTGCTCAGGCTCGGACTCGCCTTCAGAGGTGGCTGGCTCTGGTTCAACTGCCGGTTCGGCAACGGCCTCTGGTTCAGTGGCAGTCTCTGGCTCTGGTTTGACTGCCGGTTCGGCTGCGGCCTCTGGTTCTGGGGCGGCTTCCGGTTCGGGTTGCTGCTCAGGCTCGGACTCGGCTTCAGAGGTGGCTGGCTCTGGTTCAACTGCCGGTTCGGGTTGCTGCTGTGCCTCGGACTCGGGGTTTGAGGTGGTTGGCTTTGGTTCTGATGGGGTGGGGACTGTTGAGGCCTCACCCGGTTCTTGGGCCGTGGGGGCCTTTGGATCTTGTTCGCTCACTGGACATCAATTCCCTGAATGATCATGGGTCTGTTGGGCCGCCCGTCAGTGGACTGGTCCTCAGTGCCGGCCAGGACAATGTTATCGATTACATCCATACCTTCGGTGACTGTTCCGAAGACGGTATAGCCGGGAGGCGGCAGACTCGAATCCTCATAGACAATGAAGAACTGGGCCCCCATTGAGTCTTCTGCTTGGCCTCGAGCCATGGCCAGAACAGCCCGGCCGTAGACGCCGTCAGCTGGCACGTTTTCGAGCGGTCCAAATTCGTAGCCAGGTCCGTCGGTTCCATCGCCGCTGCGCGAACCGCATTGGAGCACAAAAATGCCTTTGGTGGTCAGCCGGTGACAGGCAACGCCGGTGTAGTAGCCGGACTCGATCAAAGTGACGAAGTTGGCCACCGCCTGCGGGGCGGCCGCACCGTCAAGATCAAACGAAAATGCGCCGTAGTCAGTGTCGGCGATGCCTTGCCAAGTCCGGTCTTCTGCGATTGCCGGATCGGGCACTTGGCCGTCGGTCGGCTGCATTGGTTCGAGGACTTCGGGAGTTGGGAACGGGTCTTCGGTCGACAGGGCATCGTCCGTCGGCGCGGCAGTCGGCTCGGCCTCATAGGTGGGACGATCCCAACTCTGAGCCCAGGTCACGAGCCCGGCAACGCCACCGATCCCGAGGGCAGCGGCCACAACGCCGGCAATAATCTGGTTGCGCTTGGATTTGGCTTGTTTGGCTCTGATTCTGTCTTGGTAGGCGAGGGCGCGCCGTCGTTCGCGCTCGCGCTGTACATTCCGCTTGGCCACGGGACTCTCCTGGGTGTTGGGACACTAGGAGGGAAGTTTAGTAGCTGGCGGTCAATTGGCTAAACCCCGGCTTGCTTCGGTGCGAATGAGTGGCACGTTCACCAGGTCGGATCCGAAACGGTGTCACAGTTCCCAGGTACGTCAAGACAAAACCGCAGGTCGGTTTTCCGGGGGGACCTGGCCAGCGTGACAATAATCGAGAAACAATCTGGCCGGCACTGGGACTCACTGTCAAAGACGGTTAGTCAGCTGGACACTAGAGTTCTTGGTGTGCCGGAACTACCCGAGGTCGAAACAGTTCGCCGAGGCCTGGACCAGCTGGTGGTGGGGCGCCGCATCGGTGGCTTCGAGGTGCTAGAAGCCAAGACCTTCAGGATCGAGCCGCCACTGACAACAGAACGAGGCCTAGTGGGGGCCACGGTTCTGGCCGCGCGGCGGCGTGGCAAGGTTCTGGTTCTGGACTTAAGTGGCCAGGTCAGCCTGGTTGGCCACCTCAAGATGACCGGCCAAATGGTGGTAGTTGGGCCAAAACAAGCAGACCAATCTGGCCAAAGATGGGGGGCGGGCCATCCGACTGACTCGCTGATTGGCCAAATGCCAGATAGATCGACCAGATTGATCATCACCTTTGACGACGGCACCAAGCTCTACTTCAACGACCAGCGGAAATTCGGTTGGCTCCACCTCATGCCAACTAACCAAGTCGAAGCGCTGGACCTGATCGCCAAGATGGGACCAGAACCACTTGAGGGTGAGCCATGGCCGGAATTTGCCAGCCGCGCCAGGCGCCACAAGTCCACCACCGTCAAAGCCGTGCTGCTAAACCAAGAGGTGGTGGCCGGCATCGGCAATATCTATGCCGACGAGGCCTGCTGGATCGCCAGGGTTCACCCAGCCACCCCGGTCCAACGCCTCTCCGACCGCAAGCTAAAGGCGCTGCTGGAAGGCGCTATCGCCTCGATGCAGCAGTCGCTGGAGCTAGGTGGGTCAACCGACCGTAACTACGTCGATGCCCAGGGCCGGCGCGGCTCCTACCTGGCCTTCGCCAAGGTTTTCCGCAAGGATGGCCAGCCCTGTGAACGCTGTGGCGCCACCTTGGCCAAGACCAGGGTGGCCGGTCGCGGTACCCACTTTTGTCCGCGCTGCCAACGACTGCCCAAGTAGCGGCGTCGGCTGGCTCTCCAAGTCGCCGCCCGGCCAACGCCCGCCGGCTGAACCCAGGCTCGCCGGTCACATCTTGGACAACCCGTTCCATTAGGCGAGATTTCCCCTAATATGGGCCAGCGAGTCTGAACCAGACTCGGCAAACCGGCTTCTTAACAAGCGAGGTAATGACGTGAATAAGACTTCCCGCTCCCTATCCGCAGTGGCAATCGCCCTAACCGCTGGCTTGGCCTTGGCCGCCTGCGGTTCCGGCTCTGATGACTCAAAAGACGGCGCTAAGGGCGCCGATGACGGCAAAACCTACAAAATTGGCATCACCAAATTTGTCGCTCACCCGTCGCTTGACGCCGTTGAGGAAGGCTTCAAAGCCGCCCTCGAGGCGAAGGGCGTCAAAGTCGATGTCACCCCAGATGACGCCCAAGCCGAAATCGCCAACACCACCACTATTGCCAGCAAATTCGCTGGTAGTGACCTGGATTTGATCCTGGCGATTGCGACTCCCTCGGCCCAGGCCATGGTCAACCAGATTCCCGACACCCCGATCCTGTTCGCGGCCGTGACCGACCCGGTAGGGGCGGGCCTGGTGCCCAGTTGGGAGCCCAGCGGCACCAACGTCTCTGGCACATCCGACCTCAACCCCGAAGGCAAGCCAGCCCATTTGGTCCAAGAGGTTCTGCCGGACACTAAGACCATCGGCTTTGTCTACTCCCTCGGTGAGCAGAACTCAGTGGTCCAGTTGAAGGACCTGCAGGCCGAGGCCGAGGAACTGGGTATGACGGTCAAAGAGGCCGGCATCACCAACGCCTCGGAATTGGGCACCGCCGTTCAGACCCTCAAGGGTGTCGATGTCATCTACGTTGGCACCGATAACACCGTGGTTGACGCTCTGGTAACAGTGGTCGACTTTGCCATCGCCAACCAGGTGCCGCTGTTTGTGGCGGACAAAGCCTCGGCTGAAAAGGGCGGCGCCGTCGCCCGCGGCATCGACTATTACGAAATGGGCCTGCGCACCGGTGAAATGGCCTACCAGATTCTGGTCGAAGGCGTTGACGTGGGCACGCTGGCCCCGCTGCAGGTTGTCGACACCGAGATTGTCATCAACCCGACCTCCGCCGAGGCGCAAGGCCTGGTGATTCCACCTGCCATTGCCGATGCCGCCACCGTGGTGGAGACCAAGCAATAGGGCCCTTTCAATAGCGCCCGGGAAGGCCCGGGCCGGGTCCACCGCTCAAAAGACTAGTAATATGCGTCCCGCCGGTCATGACCGGTCCTGGCCCCGCGCGGTGCCAGGCCGGATCAGGCCGGCGGCGCTATGTCCGTTTCAAGTCAACCTAGCTAACCGCCGGAAGGAAGCCAGCCGTGCTTAACGTGGTGGCCCAGGGCCTGATCTTTGGCCTGGTGGCGCTCGGCGTCTTCTTGACCTACAAGGTCCTGGCTTTTGCCGACCTGACGGTTGATGGCTCGTTCACCTGCGGTGCGGCTACTGCGGCTATGGCGATTTACGTCCTCGACCTGCCGCCATTGCTAGCCACGGGCATGGGGGTGGTAGCCGGGGCCTTGGCCGGCCTGCTAACTGGCCTGTTGCACACCGGCCTGAAAATCGATCCGCTGCTGGCCTCGATCCTGGTCATGATTGGGTTGTATTCAATCAACCTGCGCATCATGGGCAGTCCCAACATCCAGCTAAACCTGCGTGAGGGCGAGCGCGTCACCACCCTGTTCAGCTACTTCAAAAACAACCAGCTCTGGGACTCTTGGCAGCTGGTCGCTGTCACCGCAGTGGTGGCCCTGGTTTTGAAGTTCTTTGTCGACTGGTATTTGGCCACCGACTTTGGCCTGACAGTCCAGGCCACAGGTGACAACGCGACGATGGCCTCGGCTCAGGGTGTGTCAACCAACGCCACCAAAATCATCACATTGATGGTGTCAAATGGCTTAGTCGGCTTGGGCGGCGGGTTGTATGCCCAGTTCAACGGTTCGGCTGACGCCCAAATGGGTGTAGGCATGATTCTGGTAGGCCTGGCCAGTGTCATTATTGGCAGCGCCGTTTTCCCCAGCCGCCGGGTGGTCTGGGCCACCTTGGGTGTGGTGGTTGGCTCCGTGCTCTACCGCCTGGTCATCTACTGGGCCCTGCTACTGCCGGGTTTCAGGGCCCAGGACATGAAGGTGATTAGTGCCGTTCTGGTGGTTCTCGCCCTGATTTTCTCCCAGAACAAGGCTTTGAGATCATCGTTTGCCAAACTGTCGCCGCACCGGCAGCGGGCCAAGCGTGCCCAGTCCGATGCCGGCTCCCGTCCCACGCAGGAGGTCGGTGCCTGATGTTGGACTTGCGTGGGGTGTCAAAAACGTTCTTCCCCGGGACGGCCAACGAGCGCCGGGCTTTGCGGGACATCAGCTTGCATCTAGATGAAGGTGATTTCGTCACCATCATCGGTTCGAATGGGGCTGGCAAGTCGACACTGCTCAACGTCATTTCCGGCACCCTGAGGTGCGACCCGCCCGGGTTGAGCCGGCCCGGCGCTCTAGGTGGAACCGTCACGATTGACGGCCGCGATGTCTCCAAGCAGCCTGAGCACCGCCGGGCGGCTTTGATCAGCCGAGTTTTCCAGGATCCGGCGGCCGGCACATCACCGCACCTAACGATCGAACAGAATATGGCCATTGCGCTGACCCGGGGCCACCCGCGGCGACTGGGGCGTGGGGTCACGGCCAAACGGCGGGCCCGCTTCAGCCAGGAGCTGGAGGTTTTGGGCCTTGGTCTAGAAAACCGCTTGCGCACCAGGGTGGGTATGCTGTCCGGCGGACAGCGCCAGGCGCTGTCGCTGCTGATGGCTTCCTTCACCCATCCGTCAATCCTCTTGCTGGATGAGCACACCGCTGCCCTTGACCCCCAGCGGGCTGAATTGGTCACCCAGCTGACCATCAAAGTGGTGGCCGAGGCCAAGCTAACCGCTCTGATGGTGACCCACAATATGGCCCAAGCTTTGCGCGTGGGTAACCGGCTGCTGATGATGCATGAAGGCGAAATCATCCTGCAGCTGGACGCTTCTCAGAAGAAGCGCACTACGGTGGCTGACCTAATGGAGCGTTTCGTCGCGGTCAAAGGCCAAATGGCTGACCGGACTCTGCTGTCCTAACCAGCCGTTACACCGCGAGGTCGAGCTTTTGCAGAGCAGGTAGTCTGGACGGGTCGGAGCCAGGCACCCCGGTGGCCTTTGACCGATTTACCGCCAGCTAGGAGCCAAATGTGAATCAGCCAACTGTGGCCCAAGCCGTTAGCGTGCTCGAAGAACTCTTTCCGCCCCGGTTGGCGGAAAGCTGGGACCGGGTTGGGCTGGTTTGCGGCGACCCCAAGGCCCCGGTGACCAAGATCGCCCTCGCGGTTGACCCGACTCTGCGGGCGACGACACAAGCCATCGAATGGGGCGCTGATCTGCTAGTAGTGCACCACCCGCTGTTGCTCCGGCCGGTCAGCTCGGTGGCGGCAGTCAGTTTTAAGGGCGCCATTGTGCATCGCCTGATCCAGGCCGGCTGCGCCCTGTACACGGCGCATACCAATGCCGATGCGGCCATCGGCGGAGTGGCAGACGCTTTTGCGGAGCTGATTGGCTTAACTGAGGTCGCGCCCTTGGTGCCAGATGAAGCTGAAGCCAGGGCCGGCATCGGGCGAATTGGCCGCCTGCCCGCCAAGGTGAGCCTGCAGCAACTAGGGCAGATGCTGGCCCAGGCGCTGCCCGCAACGCATCACGGGGTGCGGCTGGCCGGGCCGCCGGATGACCAAGTGAGCCTGGTGGCGGTGGTTGGCGGCGCCGGTGATTCGCTGTTTGACCAGGTGCGCGAGTCAGGCGCGGAGGCCTACATCACGGCTGATCTAAGGCACCACCCGGCGCTGGAGGCACGCCAGGCAGCCGAATTCGCCGGTGGCGGCAAGCCCTATCTGGTTGACGTGTCCCACGCCGCCAGTGAGTGGGCCTGGTTGGAGGCGGCCGGGCGAGCCTTAGCCACCCAGTTGTCCGGCCAGGGCGCTAGGGTGGAAACCTGGGTCAATCCCGAGGTGGCTGACCCGTGGACCATGCGAATTGGAGGCGATCAGCTGTGAAGGCAGCCGCGGCCTTGCAGGGGCGATTGTTAGTGGTGCAAGGCCACGACACCGCCCTGCGGCAATTGGACCACAAACTCCAGACCATGCCGGCCAAAGCTGAGCTGGCATCGAGCCAGGTGGCGGTAGTCGAGGCGGCCGAGGCCGTGGCCGGGGCCAAGGTCCGGGTCAGCGACATTCAGCGCGAGCTGACCGCCGTAGAAGACGAGGTCACCAAAGTTGAACAGCGCCGCCGGCGAGACACTGATCGACTCGAATCCGGCGGCGGCACCTCACGCGAGATTCAGGCCCTAGTGGCAGAGGTCGAAGCCCTAGAACGGCGCCGTGACGTGCTGGAAGAGGCCCAGCTTGAGGTCATGGAACGGCTGGAAGAGGCCGGCATTGCCTTGGGCCAGCTTGAACAGGCCCTGGCGCAAAACCAGGCCAAGGTGGCAGAGCTGATAGAGGTGGTAGCGGCCGAATCAGCCCAAATCGAGGCCGAACAGGCCGAACAGCGCACTGCCCGGGACCAGGCCGCTCTCGGCCTGGGTGAGGACCTGATGGCCTTGTATGAACGGCTGCGTGAACGTCAAAACGGAGTTGGCGCGGCCGCCCTGATCCAGCGACGCTGCGACGGCTGCCGGCTCGAGGTGACCCCGGCACATCTGGCGGAGATCCGCGCCGCGGCCGAGGACGATGTGGTGCGTTGTGAGGAGTGCGGTCGAATTCTGGTCAGGGGCGAGGACAGCGGCCAGTGAGCCGCGAGCTAATTATCGAGGCCGATGGCGGGTCGCGCGGCAATCCTGGGCCAGCTGGGTTTGGCGCCTTGGTCCGCGACGGGAAAACTGGCGCTGTGCTGTGTGAAGAGGCCGGCTTCATAGGACACGCCACCAACAATGTGGCCGAATACCGCGGACTGATTGCCGGCATCGAGGCGGCCCGGCAAATCGACGCCACGGCCCGCCTCGACATCCGGCTGGACTCGAAGCTGCTGGTCAACCAGATGTCGGGGCAATGGAAGCTGAAGTCACCGGAATTGAAGGTGTTGGCAAAAGAGGCCAAGGCGGCGCTGGGGGAAGCCGAGGCCAGTTTCCGCTGGGTGCCGCGGGAGGACAACACCAGAGCAGACGCGCTGGCCAACGAGGCGATGGACAGGGAGTCGGGTTTGTCCCATGTCACCGGCGCCGGGTTAGTTGAGCCGACCCAGGCCACAGACGGCAATTCGCTATTCGAATCGCATCAGGCAGACGCTTTGCCCCTGCCTGAACTAAGGCAACCGGAAAGCGCCCCTTTTGAGCCGACTGTCGTAATGGGCGACTTTTCAGCCGACGTTGGGGATTTGGCAAGCGGGGTGCGTCTAGCCCAAATGACTACATCGGGCACCCAGAGGCGGTTGGGCACACCGGGTGAACCAACTACGGTGATTCTGGTACGTCATGGCATGACTGAGGTGACAGCTTCGGACGCCTTTGCCGGGGCAGCTATCCCGGGAGCCAGCTTGTCCCAAGAAGGCCGGGCCCAGGCGGCGGCCGCGGCCGAAGAACTCAAACGGATGCTGGCGGTGCCCTGGGTGTTTGTGCCCAGGCCAACGGTGGCTTTCACCTCGCCCACGGCGCGGACAGTCGAGACGGCGCAACTGGTGGCCCCGGCCATTGGGCTTGAGGCCAAACAGGATCGAACCTGGATTGAAGAAGACTTTGGCCAATGGGATTCGCTCACCAAAGTCCAAACCAATCAGCGCTGGCCTAATGGCCTGGACCAGTGGTACCAGGATCCCGAATACGCACCGCCGGGTGGTGAATCCAGGGCCCAGGTGGGCCGCCGGATCTGGCAGGCACTCAACCAACTGGTGGCTAATCATCCTGGTCAAAGCGTCCTATTGGTGACGCATGGCATGGCGATCCGGGCGGCGCTGGGCGCGGCGCTGGGCGCGCCGCCGGCGGCCTGGTTTGCCTTCAGAGTGGCGCCAGCCTCGATCACGGTGCTGCGTTTGTGGCCAGGTGGCCTCAGCGAGGTTGTTTGCACCAACCGGACCGTGGCGGCCAACTGAAGACGTGACCGTGGCTGGCGGCAGGTAGGCTTGGCTGCGCGGATGAGTCGGCCGGACGGCCGCGGCCGCGGGCTAGGCGCGAACCTACCGGCGGTCGAGGAAAGTCCGGGCTCCCAAGAGCAAGGTGGTGGGTAACGCCCACCCGGGGTGACCCGCGGGACAGTGCCACAGAAAACAGACCGCCGCCAGCCGGGCGCTAGACCCGGCCAGCGGTAAGGGTGAAACGGTGGTGTAAGAGACCACCAGCACCCACGGCGACGTGGGTGGCTAGGTAAACCCCACCTGGAGCAAGGCCAGACAGGAAGCGCCCTAGGGCTGCTCGCCCAAGCTTCCGGGTAGGCCGCATGAGGCCGGTGGCAACACCGGTCCTAGATGGATGGCCGTCCACGACAGAACCCGGCTTACAGGCCGGCTCATCCGCCCAACCGGCTGGCTGTGCGCCCAAGGTACGGTCTGGTGAAGTAGACCAGCCAGCCAGGGGCGGCTAGAAGGCCCCGGCGGCCAAAGCCGCCGCACCGGCAATGCCAGCGGCGTTGCGTAACTGTGCCGGAATAATTGGCACCCTCAGCTCCAATAGCGGCAGGAACTTGGCGTGGTGGCGCGAAACACCACCGCCCACCACAAACAGATCAGGGTGCAACAGCCGGTCAATCTCGCGGAAGTATCGCTGGAGGCGTTTGGCCCAACGCGCGTAGTCCAGATTGTCGCGGTCCTTGGCTGAAGAAGCCGCCCAAGTCTCAGCATCGCGACCTTTGATAATGATGTGGCCCAGCTCGGAGTTGGGCCACAGCCTCCCACCGACCACCAAGGCGGTGCCTATGCCGGTGCCTAAAGTCATCACGGCCACCGTGCCGGGGTGGTCTTTGGCAGCACCGTATTTGACTTCGGCGAAACCGGCTGCGTCGGCGTCGTTGACCACGGTGACCTGGCGCCCGGTGCTTTTCTTGACGAGCTGGCCCAGGTCAGCCCCGACCCAGGACTGATCCAAATTGGCCACCGAGGGGATTATGCCGCCAAAAATCGGAGCCGGAAAGGCCAGGCCAATGGGGATATCGGCGGGCAAATCGAAATGGTCGAACAACTCCCCAATCACCGCCACAACGGCCTGCGGCGTGGACGGTTTGGGGGTCAGGATCTTGTAGCGGGCGTCCGCCAGGGCGCCGGTCGTCAAGTCGACCGGTGCGCCTTTGATGCCACTGCCGCCAATGTCAATGCCAAAGGCCACACCGTCAACGCTGCTCACACTTGCTCCCTTTGGTGCCAACTGAGTCCAAACCGAATCATTCCATATCAGGCTAGGCCCGCCACACGTGATGTGACCGGGTCAGCTAGCCGTCGCGGCCGGCCTCGAACTGGGTGATCAGGTCGATGCGATGGCCGTGACGGGCCTCGCCGCTGAACGGTTCCGCTACAAAGGCGTCGACCAGCGCCAAAGCCTCATCAATGGTGTGTTCACGCGCCCCAAGGCCCATGACGTTGGCGTCATTGTGTTGGCGGGCCAGGCGGGCGGTGCGCTCCGACCAGACCAAGGCCGCCCTGATGCCGGCGACCTTGTTGGCCGCGATTTGCTCGCCGTTGCCGGAGCCGCCAATGACCACGCCCAAAGAACCGGGCTCGGCCACCACCGCCCTGGCTGCCTCGATGCAGAATGGCGGGTAGTCATCGGCTGGGTCAAAGGCGAAGGCGCCGTGGTCAACCGGTTCGTGCCCGGCGGCCTTGAGATGGTCCTTGACCGCCTGGGCCAATTCGAAACCGGCGTGATCGCTGGCCACATGAATCCGCATGGCAGCCATTGTGCCAGGCAAAGGCACCGGCTGGACGGCTGTTGGCCGGGTGGCGCCTGATCGGTGCCTTGACGCCAAAGCCCATTGGGCCATTGCTAACCAACCCCACCCAAACGCGCCGCAAAGTCAACGGCGAGGGCCGGCATCGGAGGCTGAACGGCAGGCGGCCAAGGCGATGCCGCTCATCGGCGTAGGGTTGGCTCATGTCAGTTTCTGGAATCGACCTGAGCTATGTCAAAGCCTCGGTCCGCCCGCAAGACGACTTGTTTGAACACATCAACGGCCAGTGGTTGGACAGCTTTGACATCCCGCCGGACCGCGGCTGGGATGGCATCTTCCGCGAGCTGCGCGACCAATCCGAGCTTGACGTGCGGCGGATCGTCGAGGAGCTGGCAGCCGGCGAACTGCCAGACGGCGCCGATCCCCACACCGCCCAACTGGTGGCCGCGATCTACACCGCCTTCATGGACACCGAGCGGATCGAGTCTGCGGGCCTGGCCCCGCTATTGCCAGACCTCCAAGCGGTCGAGGCGGCCCCAAATGTCGATGCCTTGGCCCAGGTGATGGGCCAATTGGGGCGGGGCGGCGTGGGCGAAGCCATCGCCACTTGGGTCGATACCGATCCGGACAACCCGAACCGCTATGTCATCAACTTGGCCCAGTCTGGCTTGGGACTGCCGGATGAGGCCTACTACCGCGACACCCAGTACGAGCCGGTCTGCCAGGCCTACCGCCAGCATTTGGCCCGTTTGTTTGGGCTGGTCCAGACCGGTTTGTCCGATGCCGGCCGGCAACTTGGCCTGCTCGCGACGGTTGGCCATGAGGAGGCCTCAGCCAGGATCTACGCCTTGGAAGAACGCTTGGCAGCGGCCCACTGGGACGTGGTCAAAAACCGGGATGCCTCGGCCACCCACAACCCGATGCGCCTAGCTGACCTGGAGGAGTTGGCGCCAGGCTTCCCGTGGCAGGGCTGGACGGCGGCTCTGGGTGGCAGCCGTTCAACCTGGAACGACTTGGTGGTGGCCGAGCCATCCTTCTTCGAAGCCCTGAGCCAAGCCTGGCGCCAGGTCGATTTGGCTGATTGGCAATTGTGGGCTGCCGCTCGGGTGATCTCGGCCCGGGCACCGTTGCTGACCGAGGCGTTGGTTCAGGCCAACTTCGACTTCAATGGCAAGGTCCTTGAAGGCAGCGAGGTCATTAGAGAACGTTGGAAGCGGGGCGTGTCCCTAGTTGAAGGCATCTTGGGCGAGGCCGTGGGCCAGATCTACACCGCCCGCCACTTCCCTGCGGCCAATAAGGCTCGGATGAGTCAACTGGTTGCCAACCTGGTCGAGGCCTATCGCCAGTCCATCAGTTCACTGGACTGGATGGGCCTGGAAACCAAGGCCAAGGCTCTGGCCAAACTTGACGCCTTCACGCCCAAGATTGGCTATCCGGACAAATGGCGTGATTATTCAGCCTTGACCTTGGATCCGGCCGATCTGGTTGGCAACGTCAGGGCGGCCTCGGCTTTTGAGACCGACCGCGAACTGGGCAAAATTGGCCGGCCGGTCGACCGCGACGAATGGTTCATGACGCCGCAAACGGTCAACGCCTACTACAACCCTGGGATGAACGAGATTGTCTTCCCGGCCGCGATATTGCAGCCGCCCTTCTTCAATATGGAGGCCGATGACGCCGCCAACTACGGCGGCATAGGAGCGGTCATTGGACACGAAATTGGCCACGGTTTCGATGACCAGGGTTCGAAATATGACGGTTCCGGGGCCCTGGTTGATTGGTGGACCGAAGATGACAGGGTCGCCTTCGACCAGCGCACCAAGGCGCTGATCGAGCAGTACAACGCCTTTGTGGTGGAACTGCCGGCCGGCCCAATGCATGTCAACGGTGCGTTGACGATCGGTGAGAATATCGGGGACCTCGGTGGACTGGACATTGCCTGGAAGGCTTATCTCCTGGCACTTGACGGGGCCGCCCCACCGAGTATCGACGGCCTGGATGCGGCCAAGCGCTTTTTCTTCGGCTGGGCTGGTTGCTGGCGGGCCAAGATCCGGCCGGAGCTGACCGAGCTGCGCCTATCGACCGATCCGCATTCGCCAGATCGCTTCCGCTGCAACGGTGCCTCGCGCAACTTGGACCTCTTCTACCAGGCCTTCGAGGTGGGTCCAGGAGACGGGATGTATCTTGCGCCCAAGGACCGGGTCTCGATCTGGTGACCGGGGTTTGGGGCGCGCCTGGCGGCTCGCCCCAAACCAGGACAGGGCTTGTTGGCCGCGTTTCCTTTGGTCCGCGCTTCGCGCTGACCACGTCAACACGGGCGGAGCCTGTCTGGCGACAGGCTCCTGGAAAGTGTCTGGCAACACTTCCCAGGAGCGACAACAGGGCTTGTTTGCCGCGTTTCCTTTGGTCAGCGTTTCACGCTGCCCACGTCAACACGGGTCAGATCCAGAGTGCTGGGTCTTCGAGTATGCCCGGGGCAACGCCTTGGCGGACGCGGCGGACCTTTCCAGGTACGCCAACTACGACATCGCCAGGCGCGACATCTTTAACCACCACCGAGTTGGCGCCAATTCGAACGCCGTCCCCGATGTTCAAAGGTCCTAGCACCTTGGCGCCGGCCCCAACAGTGACATGGTTACCCAAAGTGGGATGCCGCTTGCCCTTGACCATAGAGCGGCCACCCAAGGTGACGCCATGGAACAACAACACATCGTCACCCACCTCGGTGGTTTCGCCGATTACCACGCCCATACCGTGGTCAATGAACAACCGGCGGCCCAGGGTGGCGCCCGGGTGGATTTCGACTCCTGTCAGTGCCCTGATTAGCTGGCTGATGAGCCGGGCCGGGAGTTTGAGCTGCGGGCGTTGCCACATCCAATGGGTCAGCCGGTGGGCCCAAAGGGCGTGGACCCCTGGATAACCCAACAGAACCTCGATCTTGGTCCGGGCGGCCGGGTCCAAGCGTTGGGCGGTCGCCAGGTCTTCCCGGATGATCCTGTGGAAGTGGCGCAGGGAGCTGAGCTGTTCGCTCAGGGCCGGTCGGGTCGATTGTGCACTGGTCATGGCTATTCCATCAGGTCGTTGTACAGGACAGTTGAAAGATACCGTTCGCCCAGGTCCGGGATCATCACCACGATGGTCTGACCGGCTGACTCGGGCCGGGCGGCAAGATCGAGCGCGGCGGCCAGGGCGGCGCCAGAGCTGATCCCCACCATCAGGCCTTCTTTGCGCGCGGCTGCCCGGGCCATTGCGATGGCGGTGTCGCCTGGCACGTCGATGACTTCGTCATAAACGCTGGTATCCAGCACTTCTGGCACAAAGTTGGCGCCAATGCCCTGGATTTTGTGCGGGCCGGCCTGGCCGCCTTTCAAAGTTGGGGACTCGGCCGGTTCCACACCGACCACTTTGAGACCGGGTTTGTGCTGTTTGAGAACCTGGCCCACACCGGTGATGGTGCCGCCGGTGCCAACACCGGCCACGAAAACGTCAACCGCACCGTCGGTGTCATCCCAAATCTCTGCCGCCGTGGTCAGGCGGTGGATTTCTGGATTGGCCTGGTTGGAAAACTGGTCGGCCAAGATGGCGCCCGGGGTGCTGGCGGCGATTCGCTCGGCGGCTTCAACCGCGCCGGACATGCCTTCCGCTGCGGGGGTCAAAACCAGTTCGGCACCAAAGGCCCTAAACATGGCGCGGCGCTCAATTGACATTGACTCCGGCATGGTCAAGATGACCCGGTAGCCGCGGACGGCGCCAACAAAGGCCAAGGCAATGCCGGTATTGCCGCTGGTGCCTTCGACAATGGTGCCTCCTGGCCGCAGCGCTCCGGCCCTTTCAGCCGCTTTGACAATGGCCACTCCAACTCGGTCTTTGACCGAATTGGCCGGGTTGTAATACTCGAGTTTGGCCAGCACCTGCGTGCCTGGGGCAGCGGCCTTGGCCAACCGGTTTATGCGGACTAGCGGTGTGCGGCCAACAAGGGCGGCCGCGTCGCTGTAGATTCTTGCCATGAATACACTCCTGACCTGAGAGCTTAGCTAGTTGGGAGGCGCTGGGCTTGGGCCAGGGCAAACTGTCTCGCTCCGGTGCGCGCCACGTCACCGGCTTCCTGGCGCTGGGTGGGCCTGGGTCAACAACAGCCGGTCAGTTGCAGGAGATCGAGCGGCTGGCTACGCATAGCGGCTCTCCTCCCGACCAGTGATCCCGGCCCAAGGCGGCCGGAGCGACAGCCAGAAGCCTACGCAAAGCCCGGGTCAAGGCGCAAACCACCGGTGAGTATCGCCATCGGCGGCCCTAGAAAAGAGTTCAAGCGCCGCCACCGGGCTTACCCAAGGCGGCCAAATGGGCGCCTAATAGGGATTCCTATCACCATTTGCCGGCGTACCGGCCCCAATACCTCTAGGCTGGTACCTGCTCTACCGGTTGGTGTGGTTATGTCAACCGCTTGAAGTGTCCATGTGGTCCGGAATACAAGGAGGGATCCCAGGCGATGGCTAAGCGATACTGGGGTTTCTGGCGTGTGCCGCTAATCGTGGCGGTGGTGGCCCTTGGCGGTGGCACGGCCGCCTGGGCAGTGCTGTCGCCAACCGGTGGCGACGAATTGAGCGGCGCCAGTGGCGTATTGACCGCGGGTTTCCCAGGGCAGATGCCGGCTCCGGCCGACCCAGCAGCGCCCACCGTTCGGCTCCAGCCTGAGGCTTTTGCGCTGGCCGAGGAGCCCGCTGTGGACTGCGACAAGGTCAACTGTGTGGCCCTGACCTTCGATGATGGTCCAGGTGAATACGGTGACGCCTTGCTGGACCTGCTGGCGGAGAAAAACGCCAGGGCCACGTTCTTCTACCTGGGGCCACCGACAATAACCCACGCCGAGATGGTCAACCGGGCGGCTGCCGATGGCCACGCCATTGGCAGTCATGCCGCCAGGCACGTTCAGATGACTGAACAAGGTCCGGCTGGGGCCTGCGAAAACGCGGCCACCGGAGGGCAAGCGATTGAGGCTATCGGGCTGCCAGCGCCCGTCTTGTTGCGGCCGCCCTACGGTGCCATCAACGGCGCGATCGTGGCGGCTTGCCCGCAATGGAGCTTTGTACTGTGGAATGTTGACACCATGGATTGGTCGACCAAGGACGCTGTTCAGATCATGGAGCGCGTTCGCTTGGACACCAAACCCGGGTCGATCATCTTGATGCACGAGACGGTCGAGGCTGAACTTACCGCCGTCCCCTTGGCCATTGACTGGCTGCGCGCCAATGGCTTTGTTCTGGTGACAGTGCCGGAGCTGTTTGGCGGCCAGGCGCCAGCTGGGGAGCGGGTCTATGGTGGCCCGGCACCGACCGTGCCTGAGGTGACGCCGGGCCAGGCGACTGTTCCGGTCATAGCGGGCAGTCGACTTCCTCCTGATACTGGCGAGGTTCCTGCGGCCGCAGGCTAGTGGCCTGCTAATGAACCAACAACCGGCCCGTTGCCTTTTGGGCTGTGTTGTGCCGCCTCTCAGTTGCGGCATATAGGATTACCTAGCCCGTGTTTGGCCGGGCACGCGGGCGTAGCTCAATGGTAGAGTCCTAGCCTTCCAAGCTAGCTACGCGGGTTCGATTCCCGTCGCCCGCTCGCTGTCGCCCGCTCAGTGCGAATTTCGGGTCATTGTTGACTTTGCGTCCTCCAACATTGGCCAGCCTGGCGCCCGGCTCCGGGTCCGGCTGCGTCACGGTGGGTTGGGCCAGATCGACCTGAACGGCCGAGTGACTGGACCAGATCGACCTGAACAGCCGAGTGACTGGACCAGATCGACCTGAACAGCTGAGTGACTGGACCAGATCGACCTGAACAGCCGAGTGACTGGACCAGATCGACCTGAACGGCTGAGTGATTGGGCCAGATCGACCTGAACGGCCCGATGATTGGCCCTTTACGTTTCCCCAGGTGGGCCCAATCCACCTTGATTGGATTGGTCAAGTCGATTCGGGACCATCATCGAGGCGTTCATGTCGATCGGTCAGTGTCACCGAAATGTTCATGTCGATGGCTGACTCGAGTAAACTCGGACGGCCAAGGTTCACTAACCTTCGGGATGTATGACTACATCCCCTCAGATCGCTCACCTTGTCCGTCTCGAGTAAACTCGGACGGCCAAGGTTCACTAACCTTCGGGATGT
>WQXJ01000018.1 GCA_009784895.1 Micrococcales bacterium
GTCGCGGCGATGCCAGACAGCGGGATGTCTGGCTGCATGCCCTTGGCCGCCGGAACAGCGGCTTGTCTGTTCCGTTCGTCGAGGAGTTCGCCGAGCTTCTGACAGCGCTTGCAATTTGACTTCAGGTTCTTCGTGATTCTCGTCATTGACGTTGGGAAAATGCCCGAGGACTGCACAGCTTTCCGCCTGGCCTCATACTTGTCGGCCGCTTTGGCGGCATCCTGAGGCTTGACTGTGTCGGGGTTTCGGCCTCTGTATTTGTCACCGACAGAATCGGACAGCCCCGCGTTGTCAAGCGAATTGTAGGCACCACAGGCAACAACTTCTAATCGGTCGATCATGGTCGAGGTCAACTCGGCATCGACGCTAAGGCCGGATATGGTTGAGTCGTATGCGGCCTGATAGTCGCCCATGTTGAGCTGGGCCCAACCCTTGCGCCAATAGATCTCAGCTTTTTCGCCCTCGGAAGCCTTCGGCAAGGCGCGATCAAAACACTGCAGGGCGCGCTCGTAGTCCTTGAGAAGGGCGTAAACAGTCCCCCTCACCATTTGGACATCAACAGAGTCGGTAGTCGCTTCATCCAACACGAAGGCTTCGTCCGCGTCTTGCTTTGCCTGCTTCAGTTCGTCGTTTCTGAGGTTGAGCCAGGCGGACACCACAAATGGCATGGGGCTATTGGGTGATTGTTCCTTGGCCTTTCGTGCTGCCACCATTCCCGCCCCGTCGTCACCGGTGAAGTAATACGTCCAGGCTCGATTGGTCCAGTCAACCTTTTCAGTTTCGTCTTGCGCCACACCGCCGGCCCGACGCAACTCGACGTCGTAGCGTTCCCGGCTGTCCTCGTTGAGGAATGCCAGTTCGGCCTCGGGAAGCAAGTCGAGCTGCTGCTGCCATTTGGACTGCTGGCTGGACGGACGAGAGACCTTGGCACTGAGCTGTAGCCTGAGGTTCTTGAGGGCTTCATTTATTTGGGGGACGGTCGCGTCACGGTCGAGACCGAGCGCGTCGTAGTAGTTGATGATTTCCGCCATCGCGGAGGTCTCCTTTCGCGGTCAGGTTGGGGCTTGACCGTCGTCGCGATTTGCCGAGGGGGGCATCCCCGGAAATGAGCAGTGGGATATATCCCACTCCCAACGACAGATCAGCATACTGGACTTGAGCGGTGAAGTCGGACCAATCCCACCAGACCCTCGGCGTTGCCGCGGAAGGCGGGCCGCCGGGACTGCATCCACCACCCAAACTCGACTGGGAGGTTTGGCGCTCCCACGTGAAGGGCCTCAAGGCGGCAAAAGGTTTGTCCATCAATGAGTTGGCCGGGCGTTCGGGATTGGACCGGTCCACGATCATCGAACTGCTGGGAGGGAGACGAGGCGTGGCAGATGTCCGCATCGGTACTCTCTGGGCACTGGCCTGGGCATTGGATGTTGACGACTTCGCTGAATTCCTAGCGCCGCTATTTGAGAACGAGGGCCTGAAATCGACGTGCAAGCCAGGCAAGCGCCACTAGACAGTGGCGACTTGGCCTGTGGATAACTCTGACGGCCTGTCTGTGGTGGGTCATAGGCTGTAGCACAATGGGAATCGAGCCAGCGCCAGCCGAACAACCGGTCACAAACCAGGCCGGTGACCAGTCCGGCGGCTCCGCCGGCGCTGGCCTCGGCCAGCATACGACCAGCCAGGTCAGCCCCCACCCAGCCTGCGCAGACAGGCCCGCCCAAGTCGGTGATTTGCCCAGTGCCAGCTTGGCTGGTCCCATCCCAGTGGGCGAGGCCGACCTGGGTCAGGCCAGTGCCGAACACGCTGTTGGAATGCCCAGCGATGGGCGGGAAAGCTCGGAGGATTTGGCTCTGAGGCTACTGGCCCGGGCAGTTGGTCTTTTAGGTGGCCAACGCCGCCAGGGTCAGGACCAGATGGCCCGGGCCACTGCCCTGGCCTTGGAGTCCGGTCAGCATCTGCTTGTGCAGGCCGGTACCGGGGTGGGCAAGTCACTGGCCTACCTGGTTCCGGCGTTGGTCCACGCCGTCAAGACCAACCAGCCGGTGCTGGTGGCCACCGCCACCTTGGCCCTGCAGCGCCAGATCATGGAGAAGGATCTGCCGCTGGCGCTAGACGCCGTCAAGGATCAGCTCGAGCGGCCGCCCAAGGCGGCTCTGCTGATGGGTCGAGCCAACTACCTTTGCCGCTCAAAGGTCGCCGGCGACTACCCCAGTGACCAGGAATCGCTGTTTGACCTTGACCAAGACGGCCCAGCCAGCACCGCTTCACCACTGGCCAAGGAGTTGCGCTGGGTCAATCAGTGGGCCAAGCAGACCGTTACTGGCCAGCGTGATTCGATCGAAGGTGGCGTCACCCAGCGGGCCTGGCGCCGGGCGTCAGTCAGTGGGCTGGAATGCACCGGCAGCAAATGCCCATATCTTGATGAGTGTTTTGCCGAACTAGCTCGTGACGAAGCCGGTCAGGCAGACCTGGTGGTGACCAATCACGCCATGTTGGCCCTGCACCTGGAGGGGCAGCAGGTCCTACCGGAGTTTGGCGCCGTCGTCATCGATGAAGCCCACCAGCTAACCGCCTCGATCACCCGCGCCCAAACGTCAGATCTTGACCACCACACCGTGGCTCGTGCCACCAGGGCCTGTGATCACCTGGGGGTCAGCACCGCTGATCTGGAGAAGGCCGGTCAAGCCCTGGCCGCTGCGCTGGAGACGACCCCAGAGGGCTGGCTGCGCGGCGAGCTGCCTGAGCCACTCGACTTGGCCACCGCCGCCTTACAGGCCGCCGCCCGCAGCGCCATCACCGCTGCCAACAAAGCTGAGGCGACAGATGCCGCCCGCCAGCAGGCGCTGGCCGCGCTGGACCAGTTGCGCGAGGTCTGCCGGCGCTTGGCTCCGCGCGGGACTGGTGGGGCAGCCGGGTCCAGCGTTAGGAGCCAGGTTGTTTGGTGCTCTACGGGCAGGCGAGACCGCGAGCAGGACCCGTCACTGCATGTGGCGCCGTTGTCGGTGGCGGCAGCCATCCGGGACAAGCTGTTGGCCCAGGCCACCGCGATCATGACCTCGGCCACACTTACGGTTGGCGACTCGTTCCATAGTCCGGCCTTGGCAGCTGGGCTGCTGGACACCGAAGAGGGCGAGATTTGGCGAGGGCTTCAAGCCGCCTCGCCGTTCGACTACCAGGCTCAGGCCATTTTCTACGTCGCCAAGCACCTGCCGGCACCTAGTCGGGAAGGCAGGGCTGGCATGGGGCAATACCAGCTGATGGCCCAGCTGATCGATGCTGCCAACGGTGGGGCGTTGGGACTCTTTACCGCCCAGGCGGCGGCGGAGGCGGCAGCTGCGGCCGTGCGGCCTAAGGTCGACTACGAGGTGTTGTGCCAAGGCGAGACCTCACTGGCGGCACTGGTTGACCAGTTCTTGGCCGAGGAAGACACCTGCCTGTTTGGCACCATGTCGCTGTGGCAGGGGTTGGATGCGCCCGGCTCGACCTGCCGCCTGGTCATGATCGACCGCCTGCCGTTTCCAAGGCCGGATGACCCGCTAGTTCAGGCTCGTCAGCAGGCGGCGGCGCGGGCCGGGCGCAACGCTTTTATGGAGGTGGCGGCCTCCCAGGCGGCAACTCTGCTAGCCCAGGGTGTTGGTCGGTTGATCAGGAACAGCGCCGACCAGGGCCTGGTGGCGGTGCTGGACTCACGTCTGGCCACGGCCCGCTATGGACCGTTCCTGCGGGCTGGCCTGCCGCCAATGTGGCAAACCACCGAGCTCGACCAAGCGATTGCGTCGTTGGGACGGCTGGGCGAGCGGTGATAGGTTGGCTTGGGGTGGCGGCGGTGCCGCCCGGATAGGGGTATTTCTAATGGCTGTAGACAATCGAACCTCCGCCCAGGGCAAAGCCGCGGCGCCGGTCAGTGATCCAGGCAAGCTTCGCAATGTCGTGTTCGTTGGCTCATCGGGTTCTGGCAAGACCACCGTGGTTGAGGGCCTGCTGGTGGCCACCGGTGCGATTGGCCGCGCCGGGTCTGTGGCGGAGGGCACAACCGTTACCGACTACGAAGAGATTGAACACCGCGCCAATCGGTCAATTGGCTTGGCGCTGGCTCCCATCGAATTCGAAGGCGTCAAGATCAATCTGATTGACTCCCCAGGCTATGCCGACTATCTAGGTGATCTTAGGGCCGCCATTCGCGGCGCCGATGCCGCGGTTTTTGTCATCTCTGCGGTTGACGGAATTAGCGGGGCCACCCGGTTGTTGTGGGACGAGTTGGCTGGCGCTCGCATGCCCCGGGCCATTTTGGTGACCAAGCTGGACAACCCCCGGGCGGACTACGACGGCGTGGTCAAGGACTGCCGGGCGGCTTTTGGCGAATCCGTCCTGCCCATGATGCTGCCCCTCTACGCTTCTGAGGCAGAGGTTGGCGCACTGATGGACATCCTGACCGGCAAGGTGATTGATTTTGCTGGTGGCGGGCGCAAAGTGCGCGAGGCCGAAGGCGATGAGGTGGGCAAGCTCGAACGCAACCGCGACGCCTTCATTGAGGCTTTGGTGACCGAATCTGAAGACGAAGAGCTGATGGACGCCTACCTTGAAGGCGGCGAACTCGACGGCGCGGCCCTTCGCGGTGACCTGCAAAAGGCCATGGCCGGGGCGACCTTCTTCCCCATTGTGCCGATGGCTGCGGCCGGCGGGATTGGCACCGAGGAATTGCTTTACCTGATCCGGGACGGTTTCCCCTCACCAGTGGTGGCGGAAATGCCGGATGTAGTGGACGGGGATGGTAAGTCAGTCGAGCTGCACTGCGACCCGAAGGGCCCGCTGGCGGCCGTGGTTATCAAGACCACCCAAGACTCCTACGTGGGCCGCATTTCGATTGTGCGGATCTTTAGTGGCACGCTCCGGGCCGAATCAACTGTCCATGTCGAGGGCCACGGCCTGGCTGGCGATGACAACCCAAGCCACCCCGAAAACGAACGGGCCGGTACCGTCACCAGCCCAATGGGTGCCAAACAACGGCCGGTTCCCTACGCCGTGGCTGGCGACCTGGCGGCCGTGGCGCGACTGTCTTCGGCCGAGACCGGCGACACCCTGTCAGACCCGTCCAGCCCAATGGTGGCCAAACCTTGGGTACCCCCAGAGCCAATGCTGCCTGTCGCCATCAAAGCGGCCAAATCGGCTGACGAGGACAAACTTGGTACCGGCTTGAACCGTCTGGTCAGTGAGGATCCAACGCTCCGGATCGAACAGAACCAGGAAACTCGCCAAACCGTCATGTGGGCTATGGGTGATTCGCATGTTGAGGTCACCTTGCAGCGCTTGCGTGACAAGTTTGGCGTCGAAGTTGAGAAGCTGCCCTACCGGGTGCCGCTGCGCGAGACCTTCAAGCAGAAGGTCACGGCCGAAGGCCGCCACGTCAAGCAGTCCGGTGGCCACGGCCAATTCGCCAAATGCCAAATCGAGGTGGAGCCCTTGCCGCCGGGTAGTGGTTTCGAATTTGCCGACAAGGTTGTGGGCGGTTCGGTGCCGCGCCAATTCATCCCGTCTGTGGAGAAGGGCGTCAAGGCCCAGATGGCCAAGGGTGTGCTGGCAGGCTACCCGGTCGTTGACATCCGCGTGACGCTGTTTGACGGCAAGGCCCATTCGGTCGACTCCTCGGACGCTGCCTTCCAAACGGCCGGTTCGATTGGTCTGCGTGAGGCCGCCAACGACAAATCCAACCCGGTTGCCCTGCTCGAACCGGTAGTCGAAATGTCGATTCTGGTCGACGACGAGAACGTTGGCGCCATCATGTCTGATCTGTCATCCAGGCGTGGGCGGCTGACCGGCACCGAATCGGTACCTGGCGGTCGCACCATGGTCAAGGCCGAGGTACCTCAGTTTGAGGTCACCAGCTACGCCATCGACCTGCGCTCCATGTCACGTGGTACGGGTTCGTTTACCTCCGACTACCTGGGCCACGAACCGATGCCACCGCATCGGATCGAGGCCGTCATAGCCGAGGCCAAGGCGGAAAAGGAAAAGAACTAGCCTCAGCCAAGCCGCAAAGGCGGGGGTCGCCCAGTGGCGGCCCCCGCCTCTGGCCTGCCGCGAGCCCGGAACATTTTTGAAGTTGGCGGACACGGAATTGGGGTGCCGTCTGGTATCAAAGCCGTGTCACAATAGTGGTATCATGGGCGTATGGCAACGTTTACTGTCCGAACAGACGAGGCTGTGGATCAGACGCTCGGGTACCTGATGGAGTTGACTGGAGAGTCGAGGTCACAGGTAGTCCGAAATGCTGTACTAGAGGCCGGACGCATCGCCCGTCGAGAGGCTCAACGAGCCGAATGCCTGGCGGCCCGTGATGATCCGGTGGATCGGGCCGAGATCCAGGCCGCGATGGCCGATATGGGGGCCGGCGATGCGTGGTGACATCTTCCGGTTGCGAGGCTCAAAGGCGGCAAAAGGACACGAACAAAAGGGACGCCGCCTGGCGGTGGTTGTTCAGGCAGACCATTTCCCGCTGTCTACGGTCCTGGCCGCGCCAACATCGACCAGCTGCCTGCCCTTATCATTTCGCCCTGTCATCGACGTCAATGGCACGCCAACCAGGGTAATGGTCGACCAGCTTGCGGTCGTAGACCCCGAAGTCCGGTTTGCTGATAAGGCCGGCCGGGTAACTCTGGCTGAGATGCAAGCCATCGAGACGGCCATGAGAGACATCCTTGATCTGGGCTAATGGAAGAAACGGTGGCAGGCGCCTGGCAGCGGGGGACCGATTCCGCTGCGCCGTTTTGACAAGAAAAAGGGCTAGTTCGGAGGTGCTTTTCGACCGCAGCCGGGGCTGAGTACTGACGCTGGCGACCAATTCCTGCCGGCTGCTCCTCGCTGCGCTCGTCAACAACTTCGTTGGCCTCTATCCTCGCTATCGACGCGCAGCATCCGCCAACCCCTTAGGGTGGTGCCATGCGTGGCATTGTTCTCGATGGATTTGGTGGAATCGAAGTCATCCAGGTGGGCGAGGTGGCCAAACCGGTTCCGGCCCCCGGTGAACTACTGGTCCAGGTGGCGGCGGCCGGGGTCAACCGGGCTGACCTGCTACAACGCAAAGGCTTCTACCCGCCGCCCAAGGGCTGCAGCGACATTCTTGGACTGGAAGTGTCCGGGCAGGTGGCCCAAGTTGGCGCCGGCGTAGACAAATGGCAGGTGGGCGACGCTGTGGTAGCCCTGCTGGCCGGTGGTGGCTATGCCGAATACGTCGCTGTGCCGCAGGAGCAGTGCGCCCCGCCACCAGGCGGAATCAACTTGATCGACGCAGCTGGTCTGATCGAGGTCGCCGCCACGGTGGTGTCGAATTTCAACCACGTTGGTCTCAGAACCGGTGAATGGGTGTTGGTTCACGGAGGAGCTGGCGGCATTGGCTCATGTGCCATTCCCTACGCCAAGGCCATCGGGGCCAAGGTTATGACCACGGTCGGTTCGGCCGAAAAGGCCACCTACGCCAAGTCGATCGGGGCGGACGCCGCTTTTGACTACCACGACGACTGGCCGGCTGAAGTCGAGGCCACCACGGGCGGCAAGGGCGCCGGCGTCATTTTGGACATCATTGGCGCCAAGTATCTCGAGGCCAATGTCAAAGCCCTGGCCAGGGGTGGGCGCTTGGTAGTGATAGGCCTGCAAGGCGGCGTCAAAGGCACGCTTGACCTGAACCGGCTGCTGTCAAAAGGGGCCACGGTCACCGCCACTTCGCTGCGCTTTAGGCCAAAGGAAAACAAGGGTGAGATTGTCGCGGAGGTGGCCAACCGGCTTTGGCCCATGTTTGAGGACGGCACCGTTCCACTGCCACCGATCCGGCGCTTTACCCTCGATCAAGCCGCCGGGGCGCATGAGCACCTCGAATCAGGCTCGAATATCGGCAAGATAGTACTGACGCTGTAGTGCCCCTCTCCTGCGACTTCTAGGCTCGCTCGCGCGGCCTATGCGCCCCGCCTCACGAGGCCTGATGGCGCGACTATCAGCCCAGGTCCCGGTCTTGCGGCTGGGCCTGTTGACAAGACACGCCGCTCGGCAGTTGCGGCTTTGCAGACCAGTTTCCTTCAGCTAGACCTTTTGGTCGTGGCCAGGCCGCGCTAGACTTATCTAGCAGAGCTGGTGATAGGAAAGGCGACTAGGTTGGACAGTCAGGGGCCCTTGGGCTTTGACGGCGGGACCGGATCAAGTTCCGAACAACGTCTGATCGCCGCCGTGCGCGAACGCGGCCCGCTGTCCCGGCAAGACTTGGCGGCCGCCACTGGATTGTCGATGGCGACCATCAACCGGGCCGGCGCCGGGCTGCTCAAGCGCCGGCTGCTGGTGACAAAGGGTCGGAAAGACTCAACCGGCGGCCGGCCAGCCGAGCTGTTGGCCTACAACGGCGGCGCCCTGACGGTGGCGGGCATATCAGTCACCGAGACCAAAGCCAGTGGCGTCATCATGGGCCTTGACGGCCACGAGGTCAGCCGGTCGGAAGTCGAATTCCAACCAAGCACTGCCGGCGCCGAGCCGACCCCAGAAGACCGGCTCGACCAGACTCTGCGGCTGTTTGACGAAATGGTAAGCGCCGGGCATGGGGCCTTGGCCGTGGGCGTGGCCGTGCCCGGGGTGGTTGCCGGGCCAGACGGCACCATCGGCGCCATCCACGAAATGGGCTGGGATCGACTCAGACTGGGCTCAATTCTGGCCGGACGCAGCCCGGCCAAGGTGGTGCTAGAAAACGACGCCAACTGCCTGGCCGTGGGTGAAAAGGCCCGCGGCGCCGGTCGCCAAGTTGAAGACTTGGTGGCAATTGTGCTGCGTAGTGGCCTGGGAGCCGGTCTGATGCTGCAGGGGCGGCTGTACCGCGGCCATCGCCAAGAGGCAGGCGAGATTGGCTACCTACTAACCTCCACCGACTCGTTGTCTCGCCTGTTTCCCGGGCGCGGCGACTTCGAGTCACGGATCGGCTCCGAATCGGTTGGCCGCCAAGCTGCCGCCCTCGGTCTGGTTCAAGCCGGACGGGAGGTCTCGCTGCCAACAGTCTGGGCGCTTGGCGCCAGGGCCGGCGGCCGGGGCCAGCGTCTGGCCCAAGAACTGCTTGACTACATCGCACTTGGGGTGGCCGCGCTCTGCGTGGCGCTCGACCCGGAGATGGTCATCATGGGGGGCTGTGATGACCTCGAGTCGATGGAGGCGATCATTCCGGCTCTGAGGGAGCGACTATTGGGCCGCATTTTGAGGGTGCCCCGGATCGTTACTGCTGCGCTGGGCTCAGACGCCATCATGATTGGGGCCGCCCAATTGGCCATGGAAGAACTGGTAACGATCTAGTCCTGGCTTGCCACCTCCCAACTGGCAATGGAGCCATAGTCAACGATCTGATCGAAGATCGCCAACACCCAAATGGCCAAGGAGCAATTGGTAACGATCTGATCTCAGTTCACCACTGGCCTTTGCGACCGGCCTAGACGGTGCTACTTTGCTATCAGCGCGACAGTGAAGTAAAAGCGCAAAAGCGGGCAAGCGCTAGGAGAGCCAGCCATGCTCATAGGTATCGACGTTGGGGGCACCCACACCCGAATCGCCGTTGCCTACCCCTCGCAAGACAGCCCCGCCGGGCCCAGCCGCGCGGTCGCCATCGCCACAACCGATTGGCGCCGCGGGCAGCTCTTTTCTGACCAAGCCAACGCTGACAGGCTGATCAGCCACATTCCGGACTACAAAGATCAAGGCCAAGATGCGCCGCTGGTTGCCGGGGTCCACGGCTGCGACTCCGACGAACAATGTGGTCTTTTAGCCACCTGGTTGGCCGCCGCCCACAGCGGGCCGGTCATGGTGGTCAACGACTCCGAATTGTTTGGCCCGGCCATGGGCCTGCCGCAGGCCATCAACGTGGTGGCCGGCACCGGGTCGATTGTCCTGGGACGTGACGCGGGCGGGCATTTGGTCAAAGTAGGCGGTCACGGCTGGCTTTTGGGGGATCCCGGCAGCGCTCCTGGTCTGGTCCGTGAGGCCGTCAAGGCCGTCGCCCAGGCGGCCGATGCCGGCCAGTCGCCCGGCGCTTTGGGCCTGGCGCTGATGTCTCACTTTGGCTCGGCTGATCCAATCAGCCTGGTTTATGACTTCACCGCCGCGGCCGAGATCACCACTTGGGGCGGTCTGTGTCCGCTGGTCTTCGAGGCGGCTGAGTCCGGCGACCAGCTGGCCCTGGGAGTAATCACCCAGGCCGCCGAGGATCTAGCCCGGGACATTTGTCAACTCAAAACCAAGGGCGCTGTGGGCCAGGACGTGGTCCTGGGTGGGGGAGTGGTCAGATCCCAACCCCGCCTTGGGCAACAGATTGCTGACCGGCTGGGCGCCTTGGCCCCCAGCCTGCGCGTCACAACGCTGCGGCGCGAACCGATAGACGGCGCCTTGGCACTGGCCGGCCGCCTAACTTCACTCCAACCCAATGTTTCACCCAATTCCAACCGCGAACCAGCAACCCCGCAACCGCCTAAGGAGGCAAACGCATGACATCGCTGCGCCAAAGATCAAAAACCGGTTTGGCCATTTTGGCAACCGTGGCTCTGGCCGGAACGGCCGGCCTGGCCGCCTGTGGTTCTGATAACGGCGGGGGCTCGGGTAAGACCGAGATCAACGCCCTGTTCATGAAACAAGCCGGCTACTCCGAAGAGCAAATCGGTTCGATGATCGATCAGTTTGAGAAAGAAAACCCCGATATCACGGTCAAGCCGACCTTCGTGGCCTACGAAGCACTGCATGACAAGATCGTCACCTCGGCTCCAGCCGGCACCTTTGACGTGGTTCTGATCGACGTGATTTGGCCGGCCGAATTCGCTACCAACGGCACTGTGCTTGACGTAACCGACCGCTACCCGGCCAACTGGGAGAACGACATGCTGGGTGGCGCCTTCACCACGGCCAAGTTCGACGACAAGTTCTGGGGTGTGCCTTGGGGGCCCTCGACCAAATACTTCTATTACAACCAGGAAATGGTTGAGGCCGTCGGTGCCACTGAAGCTGACCTCGACACCTGGGACGGTGTGCTAGCCACGGCCAAGAAGATCAAAGACAAGGGTCTAGCTCAGTATCCGCTGGCCTGGTCCTGGGCTCAAGCCGAGGCTGCAGTTTGTGACTATGGCCAAATGCTGGGTGCCTTTGGTGGTCAGTTCACCGATGCCAGCGGCGAGTTGGCGGTGAACCAGGGTGCTGGTGTCGAGGCCTTGCAGTGGATGAAGCAGACACTCGACGATGGCTTGTCCAACCCGGGGTCGATGACCTTCCTGGAAGATGACGTCCAAAAGACCATGGCCCAAGGTGAAACCGCCTTCTCGCTCAACTGGGAATCCACCTTTGCCGATCTGCAGGATCCTGATCAGTCCACGGTGGCCGGCAAGATCGGGCTGTTGCCCACACCTAAGGGCCCAGGCGGTGACCGGCCCGGGATAAACGGCGCCATGGCCTTGTCGATCACGGCCAAGTCCAAGCATGTTGACGAGGCCTGGACCTTCATCGAGTTCGTCACCAGCCAGCAAATCCAGGACCAGTATCCAACCGGTTGGATGCCAAACTGGAAATCCAGCTACGACGACCCGGCCATCACTTCGCAGGCACCAGAGCTGTTCCAGGCCGCGCCGGAGGCCCTGGCCGCGCTGATACTGCGGCCTACTGTGCCCAACTACAACTCGGCATCGGCCGCTTTGCAGGTCGAACTGCAAAACGCCCTGACCGGGGCCAAGGACCCGCAAAAGGCGATGGATGACGCGGTGGCAGCGGCCAAGTAGTTTGATGTTATGACCAAGGCAGCCGGTAGCAGCAAGGCACTCGCTGGCCTAGGGCAGGTCAAGCGTAGCGCCGCTAGCCGGGCCCAAGGCCGGATGGCGACCTGGCTGTTGCTACCGGCTGCCGCGGTGGTCTTTGGTGTGGTGGTCTACCCGATCTTCCGCACCGGCCAAATGTCGGTCACCAACGTCACCTCGGCCATGCAAACCGAGGCCGATTTCGTTGGCCTGGCCAACTTCTCAAAGGCAATCAAGGATCCCAGCTTTTGGTCTGCCTTGGGCCGCACGCTCTATTTCACCGTCGTCTCCACCGGCATTGAGCTGGTTCTGGGCTTGGCGTTGGCCGGGCTCCTAAACGCCAAAATCAGGGGACGGTGGCTGCTTCGCACCATCGTGGTAATCCCTTGGGCCATCCCCACGGTCGTGGCCGGCGCCTTGTGGAAAGGCATCTTCAACGCCCAATACGGCTCGTTCAACGCCTTGCTCAGTCAGATCGGCCTGATCGACGACTACAAGGTCTGGCTCGGTTCGCCGTTTCTGGCGCTCAACATGGTCATGGCGGCCGACATCTGGAAAACCGTGCCAGTGGTGGCATTCATGCTCTTGGCCGGGTTGACTTCGATTCCAACTGAGGTTTACGAGGCTGGCCGGATCGACGGGGCAGGGTCATTTAGGACACTCTGGTCCATCACCCTGCCGTTGCTGGTGCCATCCATTTCGATTGTGATGGTCTACCGAATAATCGAAGCCTTCAAGGTGTTCGACATCATCTACGCCATGACCCGGGGTGGCCCGGCCGACGGCACCAAGACAATTGCCTATTTCACTTACACCACGGCCTTTTCCGACCAGCAGTATGGTGTCGGTTCGGCTTTGTCCTACCTGATTGTTGGGGCCATTGCCATCCTCTCGGCGTTGTACCTCAGGGCGCTGCGACGCAGCGAGATGAGCCTGTTATGAACCGGCGCACCAAGTCGATCCTGCTGCATCTGGCCGCTCTTTTCACGGCGCTGGCCATATTGGCGCCTTTCGCCTGGATGGTGCTGGCTTCGTTCCAAACCCAGGTCGACTTAGTGACTCGGCCCTTGCCGTGGTGGCCATCGAGGTTCTACCCGGATCGATATGTCAACATATTCACCCAAGCCAGTGGCGAGGATTTCCGGGCCGCCTTGCGCAACTCGATGGTGGTCGCTAGTGCCGTGGTGGCGATCTCGATGGTGGTGGGAACTCTGGGAGGCTACGCCTTTGCTAGGCTGCGCTTCCGCTTCCGCAGAACCGTCTTGATGACATTCCTATTCACCTACATGCTGCCGCAAATCGCCTTGTTGGTGCCGCTCTACATGATCCTGGCCAACCTCGGCCTGCTCGACACCCTGCCGGGCTTGATTCTGGTCGACTGCTCTTTGGTGGTGCCGTTTGTGTTGTGGATCTTGTCGAACTACTTCTTGACGGTACCGCTGGAAATCGAAGAGTCAGCCTGGATCGATGGTACGTCTCGGCTTGGGGCGCTGTGGCGGGTGGTGCTGCCTTCGGCCCGGCCCGGCCTGCTGGCCGCCGCCATGTTTGCCTTTCTGCTGGCTTGGGATGAGTTCATGTATGCGCTCATCTTCACCTCATCCAACGCCTCGAAAACCGTGCCGGTGGCCATCGCTGAGTTTTCCGGCCGCTATTCCACTGACTTTGGTCTAGTAGCGGCCGGCGGTGTCCTGGCCGCCTTGCCACCGGTCATCCTGGCCGCCATCTTCCAACGCTACGTCGCCTCTGGTCTGGTGGCCGGCGCGGTCAAAACTTGACGGGCCAAGCTGTGGCAACGTCATCGGACAGGTCAAAACCCAGGCTGGCCCAAGCCGCCTTCGGTAGCCGACGCGGTCAAAACTTGACGGGCCAAGCTGTGGCAACGTCATCGGACGGGTCAAAACCGACGCTGGCCCAAGCCGCAGCTGGCCAATTCGACCTGATGGACCAAACCGCCGCGCTGTTGGAACCACAGCCGGCGAGGGCCGGACTCAAGCCGTGGCGAGCCGGCCAAAGCCTTTGGGTGATCGCCATGGGCGCGGCCTCCGCTCTGGGCCAAGTGTTGGTCGAATTGCTGCGCAACCGCGGCCTGTTGGCCATCAACCTGGAAGCTCAAGCGGCCGGCCGCCATGCTGCCGCCGGCTTAGTGGCCGACCATTACCTGCTGATTTCCCAGTCTGGACAAAGCCGCGAGACCGTCGAAGCCGCCGGACGGTTGGGGTCTGGTCATCGCATTGTGGTGACCGGCCAGCCCCGTTCAGCCCTGGCTGCTTTTGGTGACGTGGTAGTGCCGCTGGCGCTGGTGGTTGACGCCCCGGTCTATATGGCGGGCAACACCTGCACCATGGTGGCGCTGGCGGCCCTGGCCCGGGCCTGTGGCCATGACCTGGGTGACCCTGGTGGCCTGGCCGGAATTGCTCGAGGTTGTTTTGACCAATTCACCGGACAAGCCAGCAATGCAGCCGGTCAGTTGGCACCTCTTTCCTCGATGGACGTAGTTGGCGCGGCCGAGTCGTTCGGGGCGGCCCAAGCCGCCGCCTTGCTTTGGCGCGAAGCCGGCGCCATGGTGACAGCGGCCTTCTCCACCCGCCAATACCTGCACGGGCCAATGGAGGCTCTCGGCCCCAACGCTGGGGTGGTGCTCTTTGGCCAGGAGCGTGAACGGGGCATTGCCCAACAGCTTCGGGCCGCAGGCGTCACGGCGCTGGTCTTTTCAGCCGCTGGCTCGGCGGTGCCGAGCGACCCGACCGACCCGACCGACCCGGGCCGCAGCCCTAAGCCGATTGCCGCGGGCGGCACGGCCGACCCGGGCCGCAGCCCTAAACCGATTGCCGCAGGCAACACTGCCGACCCGGACGCCAGCCTTTCGTTACCAACCGCCAGTCACGCCGCCAGCCTGGACTTCCACTTTGGCCCTGCGGCCTCCGGTTTGGAGACCGCCGTGGCCCAAATAGTCTTTTCGCAGCTGATCGCGATCGAATTGGCCACCTTGAGGCGGGTTAGCCCCGGCCAGTGGCGGTTCCCTCAGTCCGATACCAAACTGCTCTGAGCTGGCGGGTTCGGTCAAGCGCACGGCCCTGGACCGGCCGCCAATAGACCAGCCAACTCAGGCCCGTCTATGTGGCCCCTGAGCTGGCGGGTTCGGTCAAGCGCACGGCCCTGGACCGGCCGCCAATAGACCAGCCAACTCAGGCCCGTCTATGTGGCCCCATGTGGCATAGAATCTGGTGGGAAGGCGCGCAATTCGGTGCGCCGTCAGGCGGTCTGTGGCGTCTCCACGGCGCCCCAATTTAGAGAGGACAATGATGTCGCGCATTCAGAGTGAAGCCTTCAGGAAGAAGGTCGTCAGCGCCGAACAAGCAGCTGCCATGATCAAAGACGGTGACAACATCGGCTTTTCCGGTTTTACCGGTTCTGGCTACCCCAAGGTAGTGCCCGGCGCGTTGGCCGAGCAGATCAAAGCGGCCAAAGCAGCCGGCCAGGAATTCCGCGTTGGCGTCTACACCGGAGCGTCAACAGCCACGGAGCTGGACGGTGCCCTGGCTGAAGTTGGCGGCGTCAGCTATCGCACGCCCTATCAGTCTGATCCGGCGTTGCGCAACGCCATCAACAAAGGCACAACAGACTACGTTGACGAGCATCTGTCCCACCTAGCGCCCAAGGTCCGCCAGGGCTTCTTGGGCACGATGGACGTGGCGGTAGTTGAAGTCAGCGCCATCAATGCCGACGGCACGCTGACACCAGCTAGCTCGATTGGCAACAACTGCGCCTTTATGGGCAGTGCCAAGAAGATCATCCTCGAGGTCAACGAGTGGATGTCACACGACCTGGAGGGCATGCACGATGTCTACACCGGCACCCAGTTGCCGCCCAACAATGTGCCCATCCCCATTACCGCTTCCGGTGACCGGATTGGCCAAATCCACATGCCGGTTGACCCGGACAAGGTTGTCGCCGTGGTCGAAACCGAGGCGCCGGACCGCAACACACCGTTCAAGCCGCTGGATGATGACTCCAAGGCCATTGCTGACCATCTGATTGACTTCCTCAAGAACGAGGTCAAGCAGGGCCGGTTGCCGGCGAGTTTGCTGCCGCTACAGTCCGGCGTGGGCAACATTGCCAATGCCGTGCTGGCCGGGCTGCTGCACTCCGACTTTGAGAACATGACCAGCTACACCGAGGTGATTCAGGACGGCATGCTGGACTTGCTCGACTCGGGCAAGCTGACCGTGGCCAGTGCCACCGCCTTCTCGCTTTCGCCTGATGCCGCCGTTCGCATGAACGAAAAGGCCAAGTTCTACCGCGAGCGCATTGTGCTGCGCCCGCAAGAGATCTCCAATTCACCCGAGGTCATCCGGCGGCTGGGCGTCATTTCCTGCAACTCGCTAATCGAGGCCGATATCTACGGCAACGTCAATTCGACCCACATCATGGGTTCGCGCATGCAGAATGGCATTGGCGGCTCGGGCGACTTTACCCGCAACGCCTACATTTCGACCTTCGTCACCCCGTCGGTGGCCAAGGGCGGGGATATTTCCTGCATTGTGCCGATGGTCTCACACCACGACCACACCGAGCATGATGTCCAGGTTGTCATCACTGAGCAGGGCCTGGCCGATCTGCGCCGCCTGGCGCCGGTCAAGCGGGCCCGGGCCATTATCGCCAACTGCGCCCATCCGGATTACCGCGATGAGCTGCAGGACTACCTTGACCGAGCCATGTCCACGGCCAAAGCCGTGCACACCCCACACATCATGAGCGAGGCCTCCAGTTGGCATGTCCGCTTCCTTGAGACCGGTTCGATGAAGGCCTAGTTGTGGCCTGATTCCACCAGCGGCTTTGGGGCCGGTGTTGGGCTATTGCCCGATGCCGGCCCTAGCCGTTTGTTTGGACCCTCGCCTGGGCCAGTGGCTGGCAGTGAGAGTGAGCCTGGGTCAGTGCCTGGCCGTGAGAGTGAGCCTGGGCCAGTGGCGGCCGCGAGGCTGAGGTTTGGCACATTCAGCAGGCTCGACTGGCAATTGCTCAGTGCCGGAGCCTGCCGGGCCGGGGCGCTGGCCACTGAAAGCGCCGCCAACCGCGCGGCATCCAACCGCCCGGCCGCTGATGCGCCACCATGGTGGCAGTTATGAATGCGTCTTCCCAAACCATGCCCGCCGCCCGGGCCACTTACGGGGTTTTGCCTTGGGTCTCCGGCCTGTTGGCCGGGGTTCAGGCCGCCCTGCTGAGCTGGATTTGTGTGGCGGTGCCGGCCGTGGCCGTGTTCGTCTCGACCGCCGAGGCCCGCATCAACGACGGCGTTTCCTGGCTTGACGCCAGCCGGCTTGGTTCGTCGTTGTGGCTAGTTGGCCACGGCGGTTGGGCCCACATTTCTTCTGGCCCAAGGGCTGGGGTGGTGTCACTGGCGCCCCTGGGGATGGCCTTGATTTCCGTGCTTGCCTGCAAAGCCCTGTCAAAGGTCGCCACTTCCAATGGATGGTGGCTGGTTGGGTTTGGCACGCTTGGCTTTGTGCTGGTGACCGCCGTAGTTGGCTATGTCATGGCCAGCCAAGCCCGCGCTTCTGTCGGGGTCGCCCTGCCGACTGCTGCAGTCACCGCGCTGGTCGGTTTCATCTGGGGCAACGCACCCGCCGGCAACGGCAGGCTGCTTGGGCCCCTGCGGGCACCGATGGCCAGGCTGCCGGAAATCGCTACCGCCTTTCGCGCTGCCGGTCTGGCTTTCGCGGTGATGCTGGCTGGCGCCGCCGTTGTCACACTGGCCTGGTCCATTGGCGGCGGCAACTCGTTCAGGACCATTTTTGCCTCCCTCGAGCCGGGCGGCTTGGGTGGCCTTGTGCTGGCCCTGCTGGCCGCCGCGCTGGCCCCGAACCTGCTGACCTACGCCCTGGCCTATCTGGCTGGCCCCGGATTCATGGTCGGGGAAGGCACTGCCTTTACCGTCATCCAGACGTCGGGGGGCCCCATGCCGGCTATTCCGATTCTTGGCCTGCTACCACAAACCGACCCACCTTGGGCGGCCAGAGGGTTGGTGTTGGTCCCAGTTGCGGCCGGACTCTTGGCCGGATGGCTGATCAGCCGCCGTTTGGCAGACGGAGCCTGGTGGCGGCGGGGGTTGACCGCACTGGTCACGGCAGGCGTGACTGCCGGTTGGGCCTCGGCGCTGGTTGTTTTGACTAGCGGTTCGATTGGCCCGGGCCGAATGGCATCGGTTGGGGCGGCGGCCGGTCCGGTGGCGGCAGCAGTAGCGGCCGAGGTCGCGGCCGGGGCCCTTCTAGGCGCACTCTTGCTGCCCCAGGCCAAGCGGATTTGGCGCTTTGCCACCAAGCGCCTCGGCCTGCGCCAGTAGCCCCTTTGTTACGACACCGAGTCTGGTCGTTCGCTGAACCCACGTGGCGGACGATCCGGCGTTTACCATCGACTGACTCGGCGATCTGAACTGCTGTCGCACCAGGCGCGGTCCGCACCCTCCGCAGCCATGCCATTGTCACATCTTAGTGCCTTTTTCGGGCACTAAGACCAAGCATCACTCCAGGTCACAGCGTTACAAGTGTTTGAAATGGCCCAAGTCAACCTAAACATGACACAACTCGGGTGCGACAACGAGGCCTGGCATGACAAGCCGGCCCTCGCTCGCTGAAATGGCGCTCGGGCTAGCGGCCAGGTCGGAGTAGGTCGGTGATCCGGCTCTGGGTGTCGTTGTTTAGTTGCTCAGTACAGGCGTCGCGATCGCTTACCGTTTGAGCCTGGCTTTGGCACTGCTCGTAGGCCCAGCGTTCGGGCCAGGTCGCTATCACGCCGGCTCCGACCAGCGCGAACAGAATCGTCATGGCCAAGGACATGGAGAAAAACAGAATCGTGCCTTGCGCCAGTGGGGTCCGGGTGGCCTTGACCAGCCCACGAATGGCCAGGATGGCGGTGACGACGAGTAGTCCGATTCCCAGGACCGGCCAGGGTAGGGACATCGACATGGCCAAAGCCGCGCCGGCCAGGGCACCCATGCAGTAGAAGACCAAACGGTTTACCCGCATCAGCTGTTCGCGGTCCTGTTTGGGTAGGGCTTGGATTTCTTTGGCTAGGCGGGCTCGGCGGGCGGCGCGGCTTTCCCTGGCCGGTTTCTTTGGGCTGCCAGCCCGGGCATTGGGATCGTACTGAGGTGGCTGGCCGCCGGCACCAGGCTGCTGGCCGGCGTGACCCGGCGGGGGGTAGCCGTAGGGGTACGGCGGATGGGGTGGGTTTTGGCCAGTGCCATCGGGCGGGGGCCATTGATAGGGCACTTGGCCGGGCGGAGGCTGCCAACGGCCGGCTGGCTGGACGGCAGATGGCGGCTGGTCGCCCGGGTTTGTGTGGCTCGGTGGATTGGGCTCCTGGCCGGGCGGAGGTTGCCAATGGCCGGCTGGCTGGACGGCAGATGGCGGCTGGTCGCCCGGGTTTGTGTGGCTCGGTGGATTGGGCACCTGGCCGGGCGGGGCGGAAATGAACGCGTCATCGGCTGGCTCGGCCGGCACTGAATCCGAAGCGGGTCCTGTTGGCTCGGCCGGCACTGAATCCGAAGCGGGTCCTGTTGGCTCGGCCGGCTGCGGGGCAACCGGGGGCTCGGCGGGGTCAGCCGGCCCACCTGGGGGCGTTGGCACCGACCGATCCGACACCCCTCTATTGTGGCCGTTCGCCGGCTGGCTTGCGAATCCCTGGCCCGTGGGGTTGCGCCGGAAGCACCAACCCACAGGCGCCCAGTGGCGCGGGGACCAATTGCCGGTAATGTTGGGCGGCGTGAGCTTCACGGCAGTAGTGCTGGCCTCTGGCACAGGAACCTTGGCGCAAGCCCTGATAGACGCGCAGATTGACGGCCGGCTCGAAGCCCGGGTTGTGGCCGTGGGGGCCGACCGAATTGCCCCGGTCCTGGATATCGCCCGGGCGGCGGGCCTGGCCACCTTCACCGTTTTGCCCAAGGACTTTGAGGATCGTTCCACCTGGAATAGGGCCATGACCTCAGCCGTGGCGGCCTTCGAGCCGGACCTTGTGGTTAGCGCCGGTTTCATGCGGATATTGGGCCCGGAGTTCTTAGAGCGATTCGGCGACAGAACGATTAATACCCACCCGTCACTGTTGCCGATGTTCCCCGGCGCGCACGCAGTGGTGGACGCCATGGCGGCCGGAGCCAAGGTGACAGGTTGCACAGTCCACAAGATCGATGCGGGGGTCGATACGGGCCCGGTTTTGGCCCAGCGCATGGTGCCGGTGGAAAAGGCGGACACTGTCGAGACACTTCATGAACGCATCAAGATTCAAGAACGATCCATGCTGGTCGAAGTGGTCAACCGCCTGGCCAGCGGCCGCCTAGTCCTGCCTCAGTGAGACGGGCTAACATCTCCGGGAGACGTTCTTCGCCTCGCCCCGCATCTCGTTCGTACCCTTGGTAAGACCAAACGAAAGGCAAAACCTACCTATGTCGACTGACTCGCGCCGCCCAATCCGCCGGGCTCTGGTCTCGGTTTACGACAAGACCGGGCTTGAAGACCTGGCCAAGGCCTTACACGGCTGCGGAGTCGAGATCGTTTCGACCGGTTCGACCGCCGCGGTGATTGCCGGCGCCGGCCTGCCTGTGGTAGAGGTCAGCCAATTGACTGGCTTCCCCGAGTGCCTCGATGGTCGCGTCAAAACCCTGCACCCAAAGGTTCACGCCGGGATTCTGGCGGATTTGCGCCAAGCCGACCACGCCAGTCAGTTGGAGGAACTGGGAGTGCAGCCATTCGACTTGGTCGTGGTCAATCTCTACCCCTTCACCGCCACTGTCGCCGCTGGTGCGGCGACAGATGAGTGCGTAGAACAAATCGATATTGGCGGGCCATCAATGGTCCGGGCCGCCGCCAAGAATCATCCGTCGGTGGCTGTAGTGACCAGCCCAGAGCGCTATGACCAGGTCATTCGCGCCGCAAAAGAGGGTGGTTTCAACCTGTCCGAGCGTCAGGAGCTGGCCCGCGATGCCTTCATCCACACGGCTGACTACGACGTCGCCGTGGCCACATGGATGAGCCAGGAGTTGGCGCCCGATGACGGCCCTGCGGTTTGGCGCGGTGCCACCTATCGGCGTTTACGCCAGTTGCGATATGGCGAAAACCCGCATCAAGCGGCCGCCGTCTACGCCGAGGTGTCACCGGGCTTTGCCCTGTCGCAGGTTTCTGGCGGGCAAGGCCCGCCAGAAACCAAGCCGGGTCTCAAGCCAACTCGCGCGCCGGCGGACGGGCCGCTTGATGCTTCGTCCGGTACTGGGCTGGCCGGAGCGGTTCAGCTAGGCGGCAAGGCAATGAGCTACAACAACTACCAGGACGCCGAGGCCGCCTGGCGGGCTGCGCTTGATTTCGACGCCCCAGCCGTGGCAGTGGTCAAACACGCCAACCCCTGCGGCATTGCCGAAGGGGCCTGTATTGCCGAAGCCCACGCCAAGGCCCACGCCTGCGACTCAAAGAGTGCCTATGGCGGTGTTATCGCGGCCAACCGGCCGGTCAGCTTGGCCATGGCCGAGCAGGTGGCCCCGGTTTTCACCGAGGTGATCGTGGCACCGGACTTTGAAGCCGGCGCCCTGGAGAAGCTCCAAACCAAGAAGAACCTGCGGATCTTGAAACTGGCGCCGACCCAACCGCCTACTTGGGAAACCAGAGCCGTCAGTGGCGGTTTGCTGGTCCAGGCCCGGGACGTTTTCCAAGCCCCGGGCGACGATCCGGCCAACTGGCGTCTGGTCGCGGGCCAGGCTGCCAGCGATCAGACCTTGGCTGATTTGGTTTTCGCCTGGAAAGCCTGCCGGGCGGTGAAGTCCAACGCCATCTTGCTGGCAGCAGATGGCGCCTCGGTTGGGATTGGCATGGGCCAGGTCAACCGGGTCGATTCGGTCGAATTGGCCGTCAGGCGGGCTGGTGCGGAAAGGGCCAGAGGCGCTGTGGCGGCATCGGACGCTTTCTTCCCCTTTGCCGACGGCCTAGAACTGCTGGTCGAGGCCGGGGTCACAGCGGTGGTCGAGCCGGGCGGCTCGATTCGCGACGCCGAGGTGATCGAGGCGGCCCAGGCCGCTGGGCTAAGCCTGTACTTCACCGGTTCGCGCCACTTTTTCCACTAGGAGCCTGGCCGGGCCTGGCGGGCCAAGTCCACCGCCAAAAAGCGGCTCTGATTCTGCTCGATGGCATCAAAGTGACAGAATCAAAAGTGGTCGAAGACTGATAGCGTGAGAGGTGAGATCAATCTTCGCTGCGAAGGAGCAAGCACTATGACCAAAGCCCCTGTCAAAGTCGCCGTTACCGGTGCCGCTGGCCAGATCTGTTACAACATGTTGTTCCGAATTGGTTCGGGTCAGTTGTTGGGGCCGGATCAACCAGTTGAACTGCGCCTACTCGAAATCACCCCGGCTCTAAAGGCCCTCGAAGGCGTGGCCATGGAGTTGGACGATTGTGCATTCCCGCTATTGAGCAACATCGTTATGGGCGACGACCCGACCAAGGTGTTTGACGGTGCCAACATCGCCTTGTTGGTCGGTGCGCGTCCGCGCGGTCCTGGCATGGAGCGCGGCGACCTGCTGAGCGCCAACGGCGCCATTTTCACCGCCCAGGGCAAGGCCCTGAACGACGTGGCCGCCAGCGACATTCGCGTTTGCGTGACCGGCAACCCGGCCAACACCAACGCCTTGATCGCGATGTCCAACGCCCCGGACATCCCCGATGCCCGCTTTACCGCTCTGACCAGGTTGGATCACGACCGCGCCATCAACCAGCTGGCCGCCAAACTGGACGTTCCGGTCACCGCCATCAAGAAGATGACGATTTGGGGCAACCATTCCTCGACCCAGTACCCCGACCTGTTCCACTGCGAGGTCAACGGCAAGCAGGCCGCGGCCGAGATTGGCGACCAAGCCTGGTTGGCCGACACCTACATCCCGACTGTAGCCAAGCGTGGCGCCGCCATTATTGACGCGCGCGGCTTGAGCTCGGCCGCCTCGGCCGGCAACGCCACTATCTCTCACACCCGCGATTGGCTGCAGGGCAGCCCCGCTGGTGACTGGGTATCAATGGCGGTTCCTTCGGATGGCTCCTATGGCGTAGCCAAAGGCATCATCAGCTCCTTCCCCATCACCACCAAGGCCGGCGAATGGTCTGTCGTTCAAGGCCTCGAGATCGACGCCTTCTCGCAGTCCAAGATCGACGCCTCAGTGGCAGAGCTGGTCGAAGAGCGCGACGCAGTCAAGGAGCTGGGCCTGATCTAGACATCGCCCAGACAAGGCGAGGGCCGGCATCGGGCACTAGACACGCAAGGCCAGGTGCCAACCCCCCGGGAAGAGTCCCGGAAGGCGGGTTAGGCGATGACCGGAAGGTCCGCCGATGCCGTCCCTCACCTGGGCGGTCGCTCGAAACTGGAGTAATCTTGAGTTCGGACAAGCTGACCGTCACACCAACAAGAACGTGTAGAAAAAAACAAGGCGAAAGGCAACTTCATGGCGAAGATCAAGGTACTCGGCCCCGTCGTTGAGCTCGACGGAGACGAGATGACCCGCATCATGTGGCGTTTCATTAAGGACAGGTTGATCCTGCCTTATCTGGACATCGACTTGCGCTACTTCGATTTGTCAATGGAAAACCGCGACGCCACCGACGACCAAGTCACCATCGACTCAGCCAACGCCATCAAGGAATTCGGCGTCGGCATCAAATGCGCCACCATCACAGCTGATGAGGCGCGGGTGCAGGAGTTCGGCCTGAAGAAGATGTGGAAGTCGCCCAACGGCACCATCCGCAACATCTTGGGCGGCGTGGTCTTCCGTGAGCCCATCATCGTGTCGAATGTGCCCCGTTTGGTGCCAAGCTGGAACAAGCCGATCGTGATTGGCCGCCACGCCTTTGGCGACCAATACAAGGCCACCGACTACCGGACGGACAAGCCCGGCCAGGTGATGTTGAGCTTCATACCAGACGACGGCTCCGCGCCGGCCGAGTTCGAGGTGGTTCGCCTGCCCGAGGGCGGCGGCGTGATTCAGGGCCAGTACAACTTCATCGAGTCGATCAAGGACTTTGCCCGGGCCAGTTTTAGCTACGGTCTCAAGCGCAACTATCCGGTCTTCTTGTCGACCAAGAACACCATTCTGAAGAAGTATGACGGCGCGTTCAAAGACATTTTTGCCGCCATCTACCAAGACGAGTTCAAGGCCAGGTTCGAAGAAGCTGGTTTGACCTATGAGCACCGGCTGATCGACGACATGGTGGCTTGCTGTCTGCGCTGGGAAGGCGGCTACCTGTGGGCCTGCAAGAACTACGACGGCGATGTCCAATCAGACACCGTGGCCCAGGGCTACGGCTCGCTTGGCCTGATGACCTCGGTTCTGATGACCCCGGACGGCAAGACGGTTGAGGCCGAGGCTGCTCACGGCACTGTTACCCGTCACTACAGGATGCATCAGCGCGGCCAGAAGACCTCGACCAACCCGATCGCGTCAATCTTCGCCTGGACGCGCGGGATAATGCACCGGGGCGAGTTGGACGGTACCCCCGAGGTTGTTGGCTTCTGCAACAATCTCGAGCAAGTCATCATCAACACCGTCGAAGGCGGCCAGATGACCAAGGATCTTTCCCGCTTGATCAGCCCGGATACACCTTGGTTGACCACCGAAGAGTTCCTTGAGGTGCTCGACGAGGGCGTCAAGGCTCACTTGGCCTGATAAGTCCATATCTGAAGGGTCGGCACCGGGCTGACAGCGACTCGCCCGGGCCGGCCCTCAGCTTTGCCTAAGGCCGGCACCAGCTCTAGCTAAAGACGACTGTCCGGGAGCCGTTCAAGACCACCCGGTGTTCGGCGTGCCAACCCACGGCTTTGGCCAGGGCGCGGCGTTCGACATCTTGGCCAAGGGCCATAAGGTCGGCGATTGAGGCGGAGTGGCTGACGCGTTCAACGTCCTGCTCAATGATTGGGCCCTCGTCGAGGTCAGCTGTGACGTAGTGGGCGGTGGCACCAATTAGCTTGACGCCGCGGGCGTGGGCCTGGGCGTAGGGCCGGGCACCTTTGAAGCTAGGCAGGAAAGAGTGGTGGATATTGATGGCCCGCCCGGCCAGCTTTTGGCACAGCTGGGGCGAGAGAATCTGCATGTAGCGGGCCAGTACCACCAGTTCGACGTCGGATTGCCGGACCAAATCCAATAGGGCGGCCTCGGCCTGGGGTTTGGTCTCTTTGCTGACGGCAATGTGGTGGTAGTCGATGCCGTAGAAGCGGGCCACCGGTTCGAGATCCTGATGGTTTGAGACCACGGCTCTGATATCGATTGGCAAGTGCTGCCTGGTTGAGCGATAGAGCAGATCGTGCAGGCAGTGTGCCTCTTTCGAAACCATCACGATGGTGCGCATGGGCCGGCCCACTAGGTCAAGTTGCCAGGTCATGTCGAACCGGCGGGCCACAGGGGCCAGGGACTCGGCCATGATTTCCTTGGCGGCCGGGCCACGAACCTCCACCCGCATGAAAAACAAATCGGATATGGGATCGCCGTACTGCTGCGATTCGGTGATGTTGCCCCCCAGCGCGACCAGCGCGCCAGTAACGGCGTGGACAATGCCGGGTTGGTCTGGGCAGGACAAGGTCAGCACCCAGTGGGCGGAAAGCTGATCGGTCTCAGGCACGGGGCCTAATCTACCGGAGCCACTAGTCACTCCCGATCTGCCTTGGGTGTGCTTTTGGCCCAGTGTCTCGCAAACCCGCTTAGGCAGGCGTAAGTGCGTGATTTCTCGCCGTCCGCCTTGTCAGGACGCTTTCGTGATAGACATGAGGCACAGTTTGCTGGATCGACGAAGGGGTGCCAATGGTTGGGTTTTACCAGCGCAGGCCCGAATACCTGATGACCTTGCAGGACGGCACGGTCAAGCAGCTCAACCCGTTTTCCGGCACTGAAGTCTGGACGGTGGCCGGCCGGGCAGACCGACCAGTGGCCGTGCCGCGGGTTGATGCCAACCCGATCGAAACGGACCAGGACGGCCGCCACTGTGCCTTTTGCGAGGACCGCTATCTGGACACTCCACCGGAGAAGGCTCGCCTGGTTCACGATGCCGGTTGGCAAACCCGGCATTTCACGCCGGCCGGCCAGCTTGGGTCCACGGTGGCCCAGTTCAGGCGGGTGCCAAACCTATTCGAGATCCTCTCCTATGACTACTGGCGGGCCAACTACGGCTACGAGATGCCCGAGTCGGTCCGGGCCCAGGCCCAGGCCTACCTAGCGACGCCAACCGGCCACGAGCACATCCTGGGACTAATCCGGGCCAAATTCAGGGCACAGGGCCAACCGGAGGCGGCCGTTGACTCCCTCGCCCCGACCGAGATCCAGGCCTTTTGCGACGGCTTTTTTGGCGGCTGTCACGATGTCATCATTGCCCGGCGTCATTTCGTTGACGGGGCTAAGGACACCACTCAGCTGGCCTCTTCCGGCACGCTCAGCCCGGACGAACACGCCCAGTTCATTGCCTTCACTGTCGAATCGACCAGGTCGTTGATCGAGGCTAACCGCTACATTCGCTACGTTGTAGTCTTCCAAAACTGGCTCAAAGAAGCCGGCGCCTCGTTTGACCACTTGCACAAGCAGTTGGTTGGCATCGATGAACGAGGCGGCCAGCACGAGGTGGCACATCAGCGTTTGCGGCAGAACCCCAACACTTTCAACGACGACGCCGCCAATTACGCCGCCTACAACAACCTGATCCTGGCCGAGAACGACCACGCCCTGGCCTTCGCTGGTTTTGGCCACCGCTATCCAACGATCGAAATCTTCTCCAAATCTGGCACCTGCGACCCCTGGGAACAGCAGCCCGAGGAACTTAGGGGCATGTCAGACGTGATCCACGCTATGCACGCAGCCACCGGGACGGCGGTGCCATGCAACGAGGAATGGCATTACCGCCCGGTCGACTTTGGCCTGGCCATGCCCTGGCGGGTGGTGTTGAAGTGGCGGGTTTCGACCCTGGCCGGCTTCGAGGGTGCCACCAAGATCTACCTCAACACGATCAGTCCATATGTGCTGCGCGACCGCGTAGTACCGGCGCTGTATGACCTGAGACATCAAGGCCAGATCGGCGACCTGCGCATAGCCACCGAGTGCGCCTGCCGGCCTAATCCACTGCGCTACCAGGACTAGGCCTTGGGCCAGGCCACGCCGCCCGGCATTACCAGGAGTAGGCCTCGGGTGAGGCTCCGCCTGGCCCGGGGAACAACTCGTCCACCCGGGTCAGGAAATCAGCCTCGAGCTGGATCTTCGGCACCACCAGGTTGTCGAGCAGTTGGTCAACTGTTCGTGGCCCAATGATCGGCGCCGTTACAGCCGGGTGGACCAGCGTCCAGGCCAGTGCCACATTGGCCGGGCTTTGCCCCAATTCGGCTGAAAGGGCTTCGAAGCCTTGTATGGCGGCACGCTCCGACTGCGACAGAGCCTCCGCCGCGCGCCGCGACCGCTCACCGCCTTTGCCGTCCAGGGCGTGACCACCCAGCAGCCCGCCGTCCAACGGTGACCAAGGGATCACGCCCAAACCGAGCTCCTCGCAAGCCGGCAGCACCTCTAACTCCGGCAGCCGGCATCGGACAGAATACTTGTGCTGCTCACAGACCAGGCCAAGGAAGTTGCGCCGCTCGGCCGCGGCCGCCGCGTAGGCCAAATGGCGGGCGCCAAAGTTCGACGCGCCCACATAGACAACCTTGCCCTGGGCAATCAAATCCTCAAATGCGCCAAAGATCTCCTCCCAGGTGGGCTGCCGCGAGATGTGGTGCATTTGGTAGAGCTCGATGTGGTCGGTTTGCAGACGGCGCAGTGAATCTTCGACTTGCCGTTTGATCTTGTAAGCGCTCAGCCCGCCGGCGTCGTTGGGTCCCAGCGTGCTTTCGCCCATTGGGCCGTAAACTTTCGTCGCCAGGATGACCGATTCGCGCCGCCCGCCGCCCTGGGCGAACCAGCGGCCAATGATCTCTTCGGTCCAACCTGAGTGGTCCCCGCCTAGGATGCGGCCGTAGACGTTGGCCGTGTCGAAGAAGTTGATACCGGCCTCGACGGCCTGGTCCATGATGGCGAAGGCTTCGTTTTCCTTAGTCACCGGCCCAAAGTTCATGGTGCCTAGGCACAGGCGCGAGACCTTCAGCCCGGTGCGGCCAAGATAGCTGTATTCCACGGTTCCTCCTTTGACTTGGAGTTTGGCCGATGCCGGCCCGTGGGACGGTCTATTGCCTCGCCTTGTGGTTGGAGCGAGTCAGCCTTTGACCAAACCGGACATCAAGCCACCTATAAAGTACTTGCCCTCCAGCCCATAGACCAGAAGTGTCGGGACCAACGCCATGATGGCGGCGGCCATTGAGACGCCGTAGTCCCACAGAGTCCCGCCGCCCGGCTGGGCCAGTGTTTCGAGTGTCGCGTGTCACCGGGGAGTGTTCACAATGCCACGGCAAAGCCGGCTAGGCCAGTGTTTCGAGTGTCGCGTGTCGGATGTCACCGTGACGTGGGCGCATTCGGGGCTGGGCGAAAAATCCAACGCGAAGAGGAAGTCTTTCCAGGCCTGGGGGCTGTTTGGGCCGGTTGTTTGACGCGGCTAACCGTTGATGGCCTCAGCGAAGGCTTGCTGGAACTGCTCCAAATTGGTTGCCCCCGCGGTGAAGAAGGCGACAGTCTCGGCGACTGAAGTGCGCTGGGCGACAGTGGCAACAGCGCCGTGCTGCAGGGAGCCAACAATCTTCGAGTTGGCATAGTCCTCGGCAGCCTGCACCTGATACTCACTGAAGCCATCCATTGGCACGTCGACGCGAGCCGGAATTGACCCCTTGATCTTGTTGAGGGCGGCTTGCCCGTCAACGGATGAAATAGCATCCAGCCAGGCCTTGACACCCTCCGGATCCGGTGCGCCGGTGCACAGGGTGAACGAGTCAGCCATGAAGTCAAAGACGTGATTGGTGCCTGGTGCGGGCGCCCAGACCCAGTCGGTGCCCATTTTGAGGTTCTGCTGGCCAAATGGCTCTGGTACCCAATCACCCATGATCATGAAGGCGGCGGTGCCGTCTATCAGCATCTGGGTGGTGGGCTCCCAGTCGATCGAATCGCGGTCAGCGTTGGCGTAGGAAATCAGCTTTTCGAAGCTGGTCAGTGCCTTGGTGACCTCGGGGCCGTTCGGGTCGGTGCTGCCGTCCCAAAGCCCGTTGTAGGTGTCTGGACCTAGCTCGGCGATCAAGACACATTCGAGCAGGTGAACTTGGGTCCAGGTTGTGCCCAGCGCCAGCGGCGTGACGTTTGGGCTAGCGGCCTTGATCTTGTCCAGGTCCTTGATGAAATCGCTAATTGTGGCGTAATTGACGCCGTTTGGGTCTATCCCGGCGTCCTGCAGAACCGGCACCGAAGCCCACAGTACGTTGGCGCGGTGCACGCCAGTCGGAATCGAGTACTTTTTGCCGTCCTTGGTCACCAGGTCGAGCAAATCAGCCGGAACGGCTTCGGTCAGGCCGAACTCGTCGTAGAGATTGGAGACGTCCTGGACCAGGCCAGCTTCGATGTAGACGCTTATCTCCGCGCCGGCGTAGGCCTGGAATGAATCTGGCGGGACGTTTTCCGTCAACCGTCCGTAGAGCGGGTCGTCGCCCCAGTCAGGCCAAGCGCTGAGAAAGCCGTTGACGAAGCTGACACCCGGGTGCTTGGCGGCCAACACGTCAACCAAGGCGTCCAAGCCTTGGGCCTCTGACCCCGTGGTCCACCAGCTGAAAACCTCGACCTGACTACCGCTGGGACCATGGTCTGGATCCAGGCCAGGTGTCGGATTTGGGGTGAAGGGTCCGCCAACCTCCGCCGCCAGCGCTATCTTCAATTCAGCCGCACCACAGCTGCAAAGCGCCAGGCCAGCCGCCGCCAGTAGCGTAATTAGTGCCAAGTTTCGTCGCATAGTCTCCACGCGTCTTAGTCGTGTCTCATAGTTTGGGGGCGTTTGTGTCTCGCGGTCTGGTGGACAGTTTCCGCACCTTTCGCCTCGGGTTTGCTGGTGTTGACGGCCAGCTTTTTCCCAGCTTCAGCCTTTGACCGAACCGGACATCAAGCCACCTATGAAGTACTTGCCCAACAGCACGTAAACCAGGAGCGTCGGAAGAGACGCCATGATGGCGGCGGCCATTGAAACGCCGTAGTCCGACAAAGTCCCGCCCCCCGGCGAGGCCAGAGTGTTAAGTGTCACCGTGACCGGGGCGTATTCGGGGCTGGGCGAGAAATACAGCGCGAAGAGGAAGTCATTCCAGGCGCTGGTGAACTGCCAGATCAGAACCACCACAAAACTGGGCATTGAGATGGGCAGGACAACCCGGATATAGGTACGGATCATGCCGGCGCCGTCAACCCTGGCGGCTTCAATCAATTCGGTTGGCACCGACTGGTAATAGTTTCTGAAAATCAGGGTTGTGATGGGGATGCCGTAGACCACGTGCAACATGATCAAGGTCAAAATGGTCTGGGTCAGCATGGGCAGGTCGCCCACCATGCCGCGCAGGTTGATGACCATGCCGTATAGCGGGATGATGACTGCCTGGTAGGGGATAAACATGCCGAATAGCAGCAGCGCGAAGACAATGTTGGCGCCGGGGAAACGCCAGCGTGAGAGCACAAAACCGTTCATCGAACCCAGGAACGAGCTGATAATGGCGGCTGGCACCACCATCATGACCGTGCGCAGCATTGGCGCGGCCACTCCGGGGCGGGCGACAGTGCCGGTGAAAGCGGTTTTCCAGCTTTCCAATGTCCAAGCGTCGACTGGATTCCAGGCGTGTGCCGGGTTGGGGTTCGACTTGAACGAAGTAATGACCATGACATAGGCCGGCATCAAAACCAGGCAGCAAAAGCCAATCAGCAGGGCGTAGCGAACCAGGCGGCCCCAATCGAAACCCTTGCCGACCAGTTTGTCTTGCTGTTGTCTGGTCTCCAAACCTGTGGTGATGGCCATTACTTGTCCTCCTTTGCCACGTGGACTAGGTAGGGCACAATCAGGCATAAGACCAATAACAACAAGATCACACCAATGGCCGAGGCAGTGGAGTATTGGCCCTTGTAAAAGGCCTGGTACATGGCCGTGGCCGGCACCCTCGGGGCATAAGTGTCCTTACCAGCGATCGTCATGATGATGTCGAAGACCTTCAGTGACATGTGGCCACAGATAATCAAGGCGGACAAGACCACGGGGGAGAGTTGGGGGAACAGCACATGGCGGTAGAGCTGCCATTCATTGGCGCCGTCGACCCGGGCGGCTTCGCGCAATTCGTCTGGGATACCCCTGAAGCCAGCCAGGAACAGGGCCATGACGTAGCCGCTGAGTTGCCAGATCGAGGGAATGGCGATGGCGGCAATGCCCCAGTTGAGCTTCGACCACCACTCGTTTTCCAAAAAGCCTAGGCCCACCATGCCGAATAGGCGGTTCAAACCGGAGGCCTTGGCGCCGGTGTTTTGGTTCAGCAGCCAGCGCCAAACTACGCCGGCTGCCACTGGCGAGATGGCCATTGGGAACAGCAGAATTGTCCGGAAAACGCCTTCTGCCTTGGCCCTCTTCTCCAGGATCCAGGCCCACAAGAAGCCGAAAAACATGGTGCCGGCCACGAAGACCAGGGTGTAGAGGGCCAGGTTGCGCAGCGCGTACTGGAAGGCTGAATCCCCCAGCAAGTTGATGTAGTTCTCTAGACCAACGGTTTTCGACGGCTGGGTGCCCATGAACTGGGGAATGGTGTTGGTGTCCTTCATCGACAAGGCCACCGACGAGCCGATCAGGTAGTAGACAAATACCCCGATCAGAAGTACAGAGGGCAGGATCAGCAAGATTGGCGGAACGAGCCGCCGGTAGAAAGTCTTCGTGTGGCGGCGGCGGACGGTTTTGGTTCTGGTGGACTTGGGCCGGTTTGGACCGGCGGTTGGAGGGCGGCCAGGTGGGTTGGCTGGCCTTGGCTGCTCAGCCAGGCTGCTGGTCGGGGACTTGGTCATGGCGCCCTTGCGATGGTTTATAGGCCTCGCGCCCCGTCCCAAACGGTTCGGGGCGAGGCGCGAGGCGCGAACGAATTCAATAATGGTTGGTATTTGGTTGTGGTAGCCAGTCCTTAAGGCTGGTTTTTCAACCTCTAGCCGTTGATGGCTTTGGCGAAGTCGTCCTGGAACTGCTTCAGGTCGGTTGCACCAGAGGTGAAGGCGGTAACGGCCTCACCAACCGAGGCGCCCTGGGCGATAGTGGCGGCGGCGCCGTGCTGCAACGAGCCGACAATCTTGTCGCTGGCATAAGCTTCGGCAGCCTGTTGCTGGTACTCGCTGAAGTCAGTCATTGGAACGTCGACGCGAGCCGGGATTGAACCCTTGATCTGGTTGAAAGCGGCTTGGCCGTCAACCGAGGAAATGACGTCGAGCCAGGCCTTGGCGCCTTCAGGATCCGGCGCGCCGGCACATAGGGTGAACGAGTCAGCCAGGAAGTCAAACACGCCATCGGTGCCAGGCGAGGCCGCCCAAACCCAATCGGTGCCCATGGCAACGTCCTTTTCCATAAACAGAGCGGGCACCCAGTCGCCCATGATGTTGAAGGCGGCGCCGCCGTCGAGCAGCATCTGAGTGGCCGGCTCCCAGTCGATCGAGTCACGGTCGGCATTGGTATATGACATCAGCTTTTCGAAGGTGGCCAGTGCTTTTGCTACCTCGGGTCCGGCTGGGTCGGTGCTGCCGTCCCAGAGCCCGTTGTAGGCGTCTGGGCCGAGCTCGGCGATCAGCACGCATTCCAGTAGGTGCACCTGGGTCCAGGTGGTGCCCACTGACAGCGGCGTGATGTCTGGAGTGGCGGCCTTGATCTTGTCGAGATCCTTGATGAAATCGTCAATAGAGGCGTAGGTGATTTGGGTCGGGTCGATCCCGGCTCCCTCAAGGACCGGCACGGAAGCCCACAGAATGTTGGCGCGGTGCACATTTGACGGGATCGAGTACTTGTTGCCGTCCTTTGTCACCAGGTCGAGCAGATCGGCCGGGAAGGCCTCGGTTAGGCCAAACTCTTCGTAGAGGTTGGAAACGTCTTGAACCTGGCCGGCTTCGATATAGTCCATCATCTCGGCGCCAGCGTGGGCCTGGAACGAATCCGGTGGTTGGTTGTTGGCCAGGCGGGTTTGGAGCTTGTCCTTGCCCGAACCGCCGCCACCTGTGACACCACCGTTGACGAACTTGACATCCGGGTATTTGTCGGCCAGAACCTTGACCAAGGCGTCCAGGCCTTGGGCCTCTGAACCAGTGGTCCACCAGGTGAAGACCTCAACTTGGTTGGCGCCGGACTTGCCGCCGCCACCGCTGCCTTTGTCGTCGCCGTTTGAGCCGCAACCGGCCAAGGCCAGGCCGGCGGCCGCAAGGACCGCAATTACTGAAATGCTCCGTCGCATTATCCCTCCGCATTGTCTAGTCATAATGACTGATTTGGCTTGATTCGATTGTGCTGGCGGCGCGTGGGGAGTGGCGTGATTGCCATCACCCGTTGGGCACACCGCTCAGATGTGTCATCACAACCATCACAGCCGGGTCGCTATGGTGCAAGGGATAAAGCCAATGTGTAACTAAACCGTTATCTTGGTTTTGGCCGCGTAACCGATTCTCTTGGCGCCAAAGGGTGTCGCAAATAGGGTGGTGACGTGGGGAAACATTGGCGCCGTGGCTGGCCATGAACCAACCCTCCTGGGTCAAATACTTGTTCCCAAGCTTTCAAGAAGTGAAGCCAATGGGGTCGCCGCCAGGAGGGCCTCACGGGCCAAAACGACCGCCCCGTACATCTCGCTGCGTGAGCCGTGATGCGAGGCTTCGATTTTGACCGCCCTCCAAGTAGCCGGCACGGCCCGGCGTTGGACCTCGTCACGCACCTGGTTGAGTAGCCGGTCGCCGGCCTGTGTCACCGGACCGCCCAAGACCACATGATCCGGCGAAAGCAGGTTGCACAGATTCGACACAGCGGTGCCAACACAGCGGCCAACTTCCTCGATCAGGCGGACCGAGGCGGTGTGGCCTTGGTTCACCAGGCCCATCCAGGTGTCAATATCGACCGGTCGGTCTAGAGCGCTGGCCAGGACTTCTAGCATCACCGGGGTGGAAGCCTTGGTCTCCAGACAGCCCCGGTTACCGCAGCGACAAAGCCGGCCGTCGGCATCAATCGTCATGTGGCCAATCTCGCCGGCAGTGCCAGCGGCGCCGCGGTGCAGCCGGCCGTCGACCATCATGCCGCCACCAATGCCGGTGGCCAATCTGAGATAGATCATTGTCCCGTCTGGCCGGTTTGGCCTTTGCCAGGAAAACTCACCCAAGGCGCCCAAGTTGGCGTCGTTATCCACCACCATCGGCAGGTCAAGGGCCTGCTCAAAGGCGGTTTTTAGATTCATGCCGGTCCATTGTGGCAGCAGGGTGCCGGCACCAATATGGCCGGTGGCGACCTCAAGTGGGCCCGGCACCCCGACGCCACCGTAGAGCACCCGGCCAGCCGACAGACCTGCCTTCTGCATCAATTCAGCCTGCAGCTCTTGGCAAAGGGCCAGGCCAGCCTTGGCCTCGGTTTCCGGCCGCATGGTTCTTTGCCCCTCGACCACGATGTTCCAGGAGAGGTCTGCGATGCACATCAGCAGGTGGGAACGGCCCAGGTCAATCCCCAGAACATAGCCCGCGGTTTGGCCCAGCTTGACGCGGCGGCAGCGGCGACCGGCATCGGTCGAATCCTCAACTTGAACCGCCCCGGCCTGGGAGAGCTTGCGCACAAGGTTGGTTACTGACGCGGCCGAGAGCCCCGTCCGCCGGGCGATCTCAGCCTGAGTCAACGATCCGGCGGTGCGGACTTCCTCAAGTACGCGGCGCAAGTTAGCCTGACGCAGAGCGCCCTGCGATCCCGGTCCGGCGGTAACCATGTCCTTAAGGGTTCCCAGGGAGTAGGCTTGTTGTCAAGCCTTGAATTCAAACGAGGAGCCCAGCATGTCTCAGTTGGACCTGGCGGAAACCCGCCAACGCCAGCTTGCCATGGCCCGTGGGCTGCTCGAATTCGGCGCCAAAGCCGCTGTGCCAACCGTTGGTTTCGGTTACTTGGACTCTTTTGGACAAATCGAAGCCGGCCAAGGAGCCCAGCTCTGGGTAGTTGCTCGTATGACTCACTGCTTTTCGATTGGCGCATTGCTGGGGTGGCCCGGCGCGGCCGAGCTGGCCGATTTGGGCCTTACCGCGCTGGCCGGACCCTTTCAGGACCAGCGGCACGGAGGCTGGTTCGCCCGGCTGAGCTTGGACGGCGAGCCTGTTGCCACCGCCAAAGAGGCCTACGGCCATGCCTTTGTGGTGCTGGCGGCGGCCTCGGCCTTGGCCGCCGGCCGGCCCGGGGCCAGTCATCTGTTGGATTTGGCCCTAGATGTGGTTGACAAGCGCTTCTGGGAGCCGAAGCACCGGGCCATGATGGATCGTTGGAACCAAGACTTCACCCGGGCGGATCCGTACCGCGGCGCCAATTCAAATATGCACACTGTTGAGGCCTTTCTGGCCGCCAGCGACGTCACCGGAGTAACCAGTTGGCGCCAGCGGGCTTTGGACATGACCGACCGCATCGTCAACCAGGCCGCCAGGTCCAAACAGTGGCGCGTACCGGAGCACTACACCCCCGAATGGCGGGTCCTGCCAGAGTTCAACCGAAACCGCCCGGCCGACCAATTCCGGCCCTACGGCGCCACACCCGGCCACGGCTTCGAGTGGGCCCGTTTAGCGACGCAATTGCGGGCCGCCATCGGCCGCCATGCCCCCGCCTGGCTAAGTGAGGTCGCTTTGGAGCTGTACCAGCAGGCCAAGGCGGACGGTTGGGCAGACAGCACCAGCCCTGGGTTGATCTACACCACCAACTGGCGTGGTGATCCGGTTTTGCACCAGCACCTCCACTGGGTAGTGGCAGAGGCCACGGCGGCAGCGGCGACGCTGGGACGGGCTTTCGGAGGTTCGGCCTACGGGTCTGATTGGCTCAGATGGTGGGATCTGATTGAACGCCATTTCGTCGATCAGGAGCATGATTCGTGGTTCCATGAACTCGACGCTTCCGGGCAGCCTGCCCAGACCCTATGGCAGGGCAAACCGGACATTTACCACGCCTTTCAGGCTTGCCTGATGCCGCATTTGCCGGTTGGCGGTTCGCTGGCTGCGACTTTGGCCCGCGGTCATTCCCGCTTGTGACGCCACAGTCGACGGGGCTGTGCTTGGGCGCGGCCATCGCCTGGCCATTCCGCCGCCGCTAGCTATGTGAGCCGACGGTGAAACCACCTTGAACCGCGGGAGGGTTCGCTGGATCGACCTGATGCCAGGCCCCGGTCTCGCACCACAATCACTCGCGAGGTTGAGTATTCGCAAGGTGTGCTGGCACTGGGCCTCGTCGTGAAGTTGCCGGGTAGCCGCACCAACTCAGCGAGACTGAGTTCAAGCGGAGCCGGTAGTGAGCCAATCCTCGCTTAGGCGGCGGGAGCGATTTGCCGCCCTGAGGATTTGCTGCGCGGGGGTGCGGTAGCGGCGGACTATCATGGGCGGGTGCCGTGACTGGCGCTCGGGTGGGTCACCACCGGGAAGCGGCATCACAACCAAAGAGCGGGGCCGCACGCCTGGGCTACCGTCGGGCGGTTGGACGCCGGTCGGCGCCCAACCCTGAGAAAAGGAGGGTCGCGTGGCCAGCCAGCCTATCGACTATTCAGCTCTGGACCTGGCTCAGGTGGATCCGGAGATTGCCGCCGTTCTTGAGGACGAGTTGACCAGGCAACGAGACACCCTGGAGATGATCGCCTCGGAGAACTTTGTGCCCCGGGCGGTGCTTCAAGCCCAGGGTTCAGTGCTAACCAACAAGTACGCCGAGGGCTACCCGGGCCGCCGCTATTACGGTGGCTGCGAGGTGGTTGACCGGGCCGAAACTTTGGCCATCGAGCGCGCAAAGGAGTTGTTTGGCGCCGCCTTTGTTAACGTCCAACCACATGCCGGCGCCCAAGCTAACGCTGCCGCCCTAGTAGCCATGATGCAACCTGGCGACAATTTGCTGGGGATGGAACTTGCCCACGGTGGCCACCTCACCCACGGCATGAAGATCAACTTTTCCGGCAAGTTGTACAACGTCGCCAGCTACGGTGTACATCCCGACCGTTATGTGGTTGATCCTGACCTAGTGCGCCAAGCGGCCTTGGAACACCGGCCCAAGGTGATAATCGCCGGATGGTCGGCCTACCCGCGCCAGCTCGATTTCCAGGCTTTTCGCCAAATCGCCGATGAAGTGGAAGCGTACCTTCTGGTCGATATGGCTCACTTCGCCGGGTTGGTGGCCGCCGGCCTGCACCCTAACCCGGTCCCGATTGCCGATGTGACCACCTCAACGGTGCACAAGACGATTGGCGGGCCGCGGTCCGGCGTGATCCTCGCCGGCCAAGCCGACCCCTGGGCCAAGCGTCTCGACAGAGCCGTCTTCCCCGGCCAGCAGGGTGGGCCGCTAATGCATGTGATCGCAGCCAAGGCCGTTGCCTTCAAAATCGCCCAGACCGCGGATTTCCGTGAGCGCCAGCGCCGCACTTTGGAGGGCGCCAAGATCCTGGCAGAACGACTGGCTCAGCCGGACGCAGCCCAGGCTGGCGTTTCGGTCCTGACCGGCGGCACAGATGTACATCTGGTCCTGGTCGATTTGCGCAATTCCGAGATGGACGGCCAGCAGGCCGAGGATCTGCTGCACGAGGCTGGCATCACAGTCAACCGCAACGCCGTGCCATTCGACCCGCGGCCGCCGCGGGTCACCTCCGGTTTACGTATTGGCACACCGGCCCTGGCCACGCGCGGCTTTGGCGCCGAGCAGTTCGAGGAGGTGGCGGACATAATTGCCGTGGCCTTACGTGATGGCAAGGCGGCCGATGTCGCGGCCCTGGCCAAGCGGTCGGCTCGCCTAGCGCAGGACTTCCCTCTGTACACGGGGCTAGCCCAATGAGCGCCCGGATACTGGACGGCAAAGCCACTGCCGCCGCCATCAAAGTTGACCTGGCCAGGCGGGTCGAATCCCTCAAGGCAATAGGCATCACCCCCGGTCTGGGCACAGTGCTGGTGGGCGACGACCCTGGTTCGACCATCTATGTGGCCGGCAAACACCGTGACTGCGCCGAGGTCGGCATCAAGTCGCTGCGCTTGGACCTGCCGGCGGAGGCTTCGCAGGCCGAGGTGATGGCCGGCATCGGGCGAATGAATGATGACCCGAGCTGCACCGGCTACATTGTCCAGCTGCCGTTGCCGAAGCAGATCGATGCCGACGCAGCGATTAAGGCCATCGACCCCGCCAAGGACGCCGACGGTCTACACCCGGCCAATCTGGGCGCGCTGGTTGCCAACCTGGACCAGCCAATGTCTACGCCGCTGCCGTGTACGCCGCGCGGCATCGTTGAGCTGGTTCAACGCCACGACATTGATCTGGCCGGAGCCCATGTGGTGGTGCTGGGCCGGGGCCTGACGGTGGGCCGGTCGATTGGCCTGCTGTTGACCCGGCGCCAAATCAACGCCACCGTCACGCTGACACACACCGCCACGCGCGACCTGCCAGCGTTGCTGCGGCAAGCCGATGTCATTGTGGCGGCGGCCGGAGTTCCTGGACTGGTCCGAGCGGAGGACGTCAAGCCCGGCGCGGTAGTGCTGGATGTCGGGGTATCGAGGCGAAAAGATCCCAAGACCGGTAAGTCAAGGATTGCCGGTGACGTGGCTGCTGAGGCGGCCGAGGTGGCCGGCTGGATCAGCCCAAACCCGGGCGGCGTTGGCCCAATGACTCGGGCGATGCTGTTGGCCAATGTGGTCGAGGCGGCCGAGAGGGCGTCCGGCTAGGTTCCACGCGGTTTTGATCGGCGCAGGGTTGGCTAGGACCGGCGCTCGCCTTGCCTGGCTCGGCACTGGGGTCGCTCAGCTCGGCACCGGTGTTAGCCTTGGCCTGGTCAGGACTCCAAATAGGACGGGAAAATGCTGCGGCTTGAGGGCATCAACAAATCATTCGGCGCTCGTCAGGTCCTCAAAGGTGTCACTTTTGAGGTTGACGACGGGCGCATTACCGGTTTTGTGGGTGGCAACGGCGCCGGCAAGACCACCACTATGCGCATCGTCTTGGGCCTGCTCAAGGCTAATTCGGGCTCGGTTACCTGGGACGGTGCTCCCATCACAAACGATATGGCGCGCCGGGCTGGTTACATGCCGGAGGAGCGTGGGCTTTACCCCAGAATGACGGTGTTGGACCAGCTGGTCTACCTCGCCCGTCTGCATGGCTTGACCCAGGACAAGGCTCGCAGTAACGCCTGGGATCTGCTTGAACGTCTTGAATTGAAGGCGCGGGCCAAGGACAAGGTCGAAACGCTTTCGCTGGGTAACCAGCAGCGGGCCCAGGTCGCGGCAGCCCTGGTGCATAGCCCAGATCTGCTGATCTTGGACGAGCCGTTCAGCGGATTGGACCCGTTGGCGGTAGACGCGGTAACGGTGGTGCTGCGCGAATTTGCAGCCCGCGGCGTGCCCATTTTGTTTAGCTCTCACCAGCTTGACCTGGTCGAACGGGTGACCGACGACTTGGTTATCATCGCCGGTGGCGAGATCAAGGCAACCGGTTCGCGCGAAAAACTGCAGCAGGCTCACACTGGTGAACGCCACTTCCTCCAGGCCCAGGGCGACTTGTCTTGGGTTGAGCGGCAGGCCGGCATTGGTCAGGCGATGTCTGAAAAAGGCAAGGTCACATTCGACGCCTCCGATGCCGACGCCCAGCAAGTCTTGCGCCAAGCCTTGGACCGTGGCCCAGTTGACGGGTTTGGCCGGCGCCGTCCTACTTTGGCGGAGGTCTTCCGTGAGGTGATTCGTGACGAAGAGCCAGGCGAAGAGGCCCACGCCGGGCAGGGGGTGGCGGCATGAGCCCGAGCTGGTGGCTGGTGGCCAAACGCGAAATCTCATCGCAGCTGGCTGGCAAGGCCTTCAAGATATCGACAGTGCTTTTGGTGATAGCTGTCTTTGGCGGCACCCTGGCGGCCGGATTGGTGGCCAACTCCGCCGATGACGGCGATGCTTCAGTGGGCGGCGACCAGGCGTCAGGAACTAGAGCCAAAGTAGCGGTGGTGGGCCAACTGCCTGCAGCTGCCTTGGCCGTGTTGGAACCGGTCGAAGTAGCCAACGCCGAAGCGGCGGCCAAAAAGGTGGAAGATGGCGAGGTCGAGGCCGGCGTGGTGATGGGCGACGACTTGCCCGTGGTGTTGGCCAAGACCGAAGTGCCGGACAAGGTAATGGCTGCGCTGACCGTGGTCCCGGCGGTCAAGATCCTGGAACCGGCCAGAGTCTCGCCAACGGTGGCTTTGATCGCCACCATGGTCTCGGTCATCCTGTTCTACTTTGTCGTCATGATATTTGGCCAGGTCACAGCCCAAAACACGGTAGTCGAAAAGCAGACCAGAGTGGTTGAGATCCTGCTAACCTCGGTCCCGGCCAAGACTCTGCTGGCGGGCAAGGTGGTGGGCAACGCCATTATGGCGATGTGTCAGATTGTGCTGATGTTGGCGGCCGGAGTCCTTGGTTTGGTGGTGACGGGCAAGACTTCGGTGCTGCCAACGGTCTCGAGCTCGCTGATCTGGTTCGTGGTGCTCTTTGTGCTGGGTTTCTTACTGTTCTCGTCGCTGCTGGCCGGCTGCGCGGCCTTGGTCTCCCGGGTCGAGGATGTCGCGGCTGCCACCATGCCTGTGATCATGCTGATGATCATCCCTTACATTCTGGCGATGGTTCGGCCCAACGATGAGTCCTTCCAGACCGTGCTTTCGATGGTGCCGTTCTCGGCGCCAATGACCATGCCGGCTCGGGTCCTGACCACCGATGTGCCGCCTTGGCAGTTGGCCACTTCGCTGGCGCTGCTGGCCCTGACGGCCTGGGGCGCAGTCTGGTTGGGTGGCAAGCTGTACGAGACATCACTGCTGCGCATGGGCACCCGTGTTAAGTTCAGCCAAGCCTTCCGCACCAACGACTGACTTCTAGTTTGCCTATGCGCGCCAACTCCTAAGCAATGGCTCGCCGCGCCGCCACTGCCACCTGGCAATTGCCGGAAACCACACCCTCCCTCCACCCGGCCGCCATTGGGTCGCGCCTAGTCGAACCGTTCAGGTGGTCTGGCCAGGGTTTGGCCGTGGGGCCCGGACCAAAAGGTCTGGCCGGTTGTGGGGTCGCGTCGCCCAGCCCAGCCTTGGTCGTGTCGCAGCCTGTGGTGCATCAAACAGACACAAACCAGGTTGCCAGCCCAAGTCTGTGCCCCAGCGTCGCGGAACAAGGAAAACGGTTCAAGATGGTCGAATTGGCAATCAGTCGCCGGGACAGTGCAACCAGGCCAACGACAAGTCTGATCCCGAACCATCAACATCAACGCCAACCAACCAGACGGCAGACGACCATCAGACCAGGCTCGTTCGGCCGGCCAAGTTGACGGGTCGTCCCAGGCCCAGGTGACTTCAGGGATGACCAGGTTGCTGCTGGGCCGGGAAGGTCGAGCCCCCAGGGCAACTAGCCGACCAGTGGCAGGGTCAACCACCATGGCCTGCCGGTTAGCCAGGGCAACCAGGCCGTCCAGGTCCGGGCCGGTCACGACCGACCCGGTACCCACCATCAGGCCCGCAAGCACGCCGTCAGGCGGGCTGGCATCAACCGGCAGCCGCATATCGACAGTTTGGCTTTCGCCTCGCAACTTCGGGGGATCCGCACCCTTGGGCGGGGCCCGGTGTCCTGCACCGGGAGAATGGGCCGGGTCGAGCCGGGCTGGCCCCATCTTGACTAGGAGACGGCTGGTACTGGTCGCAATCGAGCGGCCAAGGTTTTCTGAACCGGGCGCTTGACGGGGTCCGGCCACAGTCTTGGTCGCGTCAAGGGCATCGGCCTCAACCATGACCAACAACCGGGCGTTGCGTGCAGTCGCCCGCCGCACACCGCCAGGCCTGATCTGCCTCGCGATTGTGGTAACAGGCCCGGCCGGCCCGGCCGCATCAGCCGACGCGACGGTCTCAGCTAGCTGGGCCTGATCAACCGGGTCGACCGGCGGGGCTTGTCCGGCTTGGGCAGCAGGTCCGATCACTTGGGGAGGTCCAACCGGCGCGACCGGTCCGACCCGCTCGCCTGGTTGTGGTGACCCGGCTGGCTTGACCGGTGCGGCTGGTTTGCTTCCAGGAGAGACCGGCCGGGCAGGCTCGCCCAGGCGGAAACCTACTGCCTTACGGTCTGGCTGGACTTGGGAGGCCTGGCCGGCGGGTTCGGCTTGGGAGGCCTGGCCGACTGGCTTCACCCGGGAGGCCTGGCCGACTGGTTTGCCAGTGGAGGTCCGGCCGGTTTGGTCAGCTTGGTCAATCGCTTGGTGCAGGTAGTCGACCAACAGGTCAGCCTCGACGTTCGCCAAAGACCGGCCGGCGGCTGGTTGAGACCGGGCTTGACGGGCCA
>WQXJ01000019.1 GCA_009784895.1 Micrococcales bacterium
GGCACTGGCGCGGGCACTGGGCGTACCGGCTGGGGAATTGCTCAGCGACGACTAGACGCTGTGTTTTTCCTACCCTGACCTCAATCTGCGCCGAGCCCGCCACGCCGCCGGCCTGTCGGTCTATGACTTGTGTGAGTAAGACAGGCCGAGGCGCACTGACAGATGAGGTGAGCGAAATGGAAGCTTGCTTCCGATTTCCGAGCCGATTGATGCCTGTTGACGAGGCCTGAAGGACCGACGAGCATAAGTAGCGGGCGCTTCTGGCGGCGGCCTCTTCCACTACGATGAGCGGACAAAAACGTCGAGGTTGGGGTGCTTGGAGATGGATTTCACCAGGGAGGAATTGGAACAAGCGCTGCGGGCCATTGTCTCGGCGATGAGCAAATGTGAAAAGGTGCAGGAAAAGCTCAAAGAGGGCACTCCGCAGCATTCTCTCACTAGAAACCGAATCGAGGCATTTCGGATCGCGTCGGCGCTGATCACCAGGGCAATTGAGGAAGTCTGACATGGCGAAAAAGCTGCGGAAAATGCTGGGTGACGTCAATGCGCCGTCAACCGTCGCGTTGAGAGAATTGATTGACACGCAGAGCAAGGACACCATCCGGAAGTGGTGTCTCGACTACGCCGAAGACAAGGTTTTGCCGATCTTTGAGAAGCACTGTCCGGACGATGCCCGGCCGCGAAACGCCATCGGCGCCGCACACGACTATCTCGACGGCAAGGTCAAGTTCCCCGCAGTTAAGGACATCATTCTGAATCAATGCCACGCGGCGGCTCGCGAACTTGACGCCAAACCGATCGCCCAAGCAGCCGCCAGGGGTGTTGGGCAAGGCTCGGCGGTGGTCCACACCTTGACGCATTCGCTGGGCTTGTTCTTCTATGCCGCCGCGGCGGTGGCCTACGACCGGCTGGGGCTCGATGCCAGCGGTGAGGCCTATGCCGAGATTGCCGAGGAGGTTTGCCTCGACTACACCAACGCCCTGCTTGCGGTCGCGGTGGAGAACGAACCAAGCCCGGCCAAGCTCAAATGGAATTGTTGACAGGATGTGGACGGGCAAACAGCGCAGTCAAAGCGCCACGACGATCATGCTACGGCGCCTCGGGCGGGTCAGCCGCAGGGCTATCACATCATGATGCAGTCTCTTGTGATGGCGTGATGTAGTATTCCTTCATGCGCACAACCGTAACTCTGACGCCGGAGGCTGAGGCCCGGGTCAGGGCGGCCATGGCCCAAGGCAGGTCGTTCAAGGACGTCGTCAACGAGGCGATCGTAAGTGCGCTGGCTCCAGGGCAAACCAGGCCCTTTCATAGCCAGACCTACTCCTTGGGCAAGTTCAATCCAGTTGGTTTGGGGCTCGACTATGACCAAAACAAAGCTCTCGCCCTGGCCGGTTTGCTTGAGGACATCGAACTGGCCAAGAAACGTGAGATGGGCAAGTGAAACTGGTCGACGCAAACGTGCTGGTCTATTCGATTGATTCAGATGGTCAGCACCACAGCAAAGCCCGCCGGTGGATGGACCAGGCCTTGTCGAGTCCCGAACCGGTCGTCTTGCCCTGGCTTTGCCTGCTGGCCTTTGTTCGCATCACTACCAACCCTCGGCTTTACGAACGACCCCTCACCGTCGATCAGGCGTTGGACGTGGTGGAGCGGTGGCTGGCCGCCCCCGCTGTGCGTACGGACATCGCTAGCGGCGGGGTCTTGCCCCGGCTGCGCCAGGCGCTGAAACAGAGCGGGGTTGGTGGCAACACCGTCAATGATGCCTACCTGGCAGCCTTGGCGCTGGAAGTTGGGGCCGAGCTGGTCAGCTTTGACACTGACTTTGCTCGCTTCGAAGGCCTGACCTGGACCAACCCGGCGGCCCTATTGGGAGCGGATAAATCCTGAGTGGCAATCGACCGCAGCTCCGGCCTCCGTTTTTCTCGAGCCCCAATTCTCAATCCCAGCCCCACCCCGATAACGCCGCTAGTGGCACAGAGATCGCCATGGACGGCGCTGGATTGTTCGGTTCGAACCTGAGTGCAGGCAACGGGCCCCGACGCAACTAGCCCGGTCAGCCAGGTCTCAGGAGCGATCAATCGTCGAGGCGTAGATGCGCTCGAAGAACGGCAGGGTTTGGTGAACCAGCGGTCCAATCAGTAACGCCTGGGCCAGAGTGCCGGCCCCGACCTGGCCGCCCAACACATAGCCAATGATGAGTACGGTGATTTCTATCCCCGCGCGAATCGCCCAAATTGGCCAGCCGGTGCGCCCGTGCAAGCCCGTCATCAACCCGTCGCGCGGTCCAGGTCCCAGCTGCGGCGCCAGGTAGATCGCGGTGGTGCAAGCCAGTAGCAACAACCCGCCGGTAAAGAGCAGGATCTGCCACAACAGGTGGTCAGGTTGGGGGATGACGTGCAGGCCAAACTCAGCAGCTGGCCCCACCAGGAGCACATTTATGACCGTGCCGACTCCGGCCCTTTGCCGCAGTGGTATCCAAAAGAGCAGCACCACCAGGCCAATCAAGTTTGTCACCAGGCCAAAGGACATCCCGGTGGTTCTAGACAGGCCTTGGGCCAGCACATCCCATGGCGGGATCCCAATCGAGGCTTGAATCATGGCGGCAATGGCGATGCCGAAGGCGAACAACCCGAGCAGCAACCATGTCAGGCGAAGCCCGGCCCTTAGAACCACAGGAGATAGCTAACCGCTGATTTGGCCTCATCGGTAGCCTTGCGGCGCGTCAATTCGGCCTGTCCACCACTGACTAGGCCTGATTGGTAGCCTTGCGGCGTGTCCAACCAGCCTGCCCAAGGCCTGAGCAGCGCTGAGGCGACCCAGCCTGTCGCCGGCCTGAGCAGCGCTGAGGTAGCCCAGCGTGTCGCCGCCGGTCAGGTCAACGCCACACCAGGAGGCTCGAGCAGATCTGCCGCAGACATTTGGCGGGCCAACATTTTCACGCCCTTCAACGCACTGCTGCTGTCATTGGCCGCTGTGGTGATCGTCGTTGACCGGGGGTTCATGAATGCACTTTTCGGCATGGTCATGGTATTCAACTCCGGCATTGGCATATTCCAGGAGTTGCGAGCCAAACGCAAATTGGACCGACTAGCCATCCTCAATGCGCCAAGGGCCACAGTTGTCCGCGACGGCCAGGCCCAGGAGGTCGCGGTCGAACAGGTGGTCCTGGGTGACACCCTCAAGCTGACCTTGGGCGACCAAGTTGTGGCAGATGGCCAGGTCATCGAGTCGCGCGAGCTGGAAATCGATGAAAGCCTGCTAACCGGCGAATCTGACCCAGTGGTCAAAGCGGTCAACGAGCAGGTGTTGAGCGGTTCGATTGTCGTGGCCGGCAGCGGGCATATCCACGTCACCGCCGTTGGCGCCGATTCCTATTCATACAAGATTGCCGCCCACGCCAAACGCTTTAGGCAGGCCAAATCCGAGTTGCTTCACTCAACTAACCGGTTGCTGAAGTGGATTTCCTGGATGCTAATTGTTGTAGCGCCAGTGCTGATTTGGGGCCAATTGCGGATCAGCACCGACAATTGGCGCCAAGCCGTGGTCAAGGCGACTGCGGCCATCGTTGGCATGATCCCCGAAGGCCTGGTGTTGCTGACGTCGATGGCTTTCATGCTGGCGGCCGTGGCGCTGACCCGCCGCCAGGTCCTGGTCCAGCAAATGCCGGCGGTTGAGGGCCTGGCCCGGGTCGACACACTGCTGCTCGACAAGACTGGCACCCTGACCGAAGGCAGCATCCGCTTCGAGGCCATGGCCGAGGTAGAGGCAAATGACCAAGCCAAAGACCGCCTTGACCAGGTCTTGGTGACTCTGGCCAGCCGCTCGGCCAACCCGACCAATCTAGCCATTTTGGAAGCTTTCCCTAACACCGAGCCGTTCGAGGTCAGCGGGGAGGTGCCTTTCAGTTCGGCCCGCAAATGGAGCGCCATCACCACCAGCAAAACGACCTGGGTTATGGGCGCACCAGAGATCCTGTTTGCCGCCAGCCCCACCGACCGGCACTTCGTCAAAGCCAAGGAAACCGCCGCCCAGGGTAAGCGTGTGCTGGCGCTGATGTCCGGCACTGGCCCACTGGCCGGCCAAACCCTGCCTCCCCAGATGCGCTGCCAGGCGCTAATTGTTCTGAGCGAGCGGATTAGGCCGGACGCCGGTGAGACTCTGGGCTATTTCGCCCAGCAGGGCGTCGACATCAAGATCATCTCTGGCGACTCGCCGCTAACTGTGGCGGCGGTGGCGCGCCAGGTCGGTGTGGGGCAAGGTCAGGCCGTGGCCTTTGATGCCCGTGATTTGCCCGATGCCGGCCCCGACCTTGAGGAGATCGTCAACCGTTGCGCTGTGTTTGGCCGGGTCCAACCTGAACAGAAACGGCAAATCGCCCAGTGCCTGCAGGCTCAGGGCCGGGTCGTGGCCATGACCGGTGACGGCGTCAACGACGCCTTGGCTTTGAAAGACGCCGATATTGGCATCGCCATGAACTCCGGGGCGGCCGCCACCAAGGCCGTGGCCGAGTTGGTTCTGCTGGACAACAAGTTCTCCCATCTACCTAAGGTCTTGGCAGAGGGCCGGCGGGTCATCGCCAATATTGAACGAGTCGCCAACCTGTTCCTGATCAAGAACGTCTATTCACTGGCCATGGCTCTGGCGGTGACGGTGGCGGGTTTCGCCTACCCCTATCAGCCCAGCCAGATGACAGTCATATCAGCACTGACGATCGGTATTCCGGCTTTCTTCTTGGCCCTTGGACCTAACAGCCGGATCTACCAGCCGGGCTTCTTGAAACGGGTCTTGGAGTTCGCCATCCCGGTGGGGGTGATCTGTGCTGCCGCCATGATGGTGAACTACACGCTGATTCAGAAATCTGAGGTCAGCACCGTCGAGGCTGGCACATCGACCTCGATTGTGCTGGTAATTGTCGGTTGGTGGGTGCTGTTTTGCTTGGCCCGGCCGCTGCGTCCTTGGAAAGTGGCGCTGATTGCGGCGGTGGCCGGTCTGTACATAATGATGGTGACGGTGCCCTGGTTGGCGGAGTTGTTCCACTTTGCGGTCAAGTGGCAGGCCGTGCCGGTGGCGGTTCTGGTTGGTGCCATTGGCGCCGGGCTGGTCGAAGTGGTCTGGCGCCTGACTAGGCCTTGAGTCGCCAAAACTGGCCAATCCGCTGTTTGGCTGTGCCAAGTCAGCCAGGGATTGTGCTTCTAGGCCGCTGCGGGTGACGTTTGGTGTCGTTTCACTAAAACCTCTCATCGTGCGGCGTCGTTACACCGTTTCGGCGATCAAGACTTGGGCAATGGCACAGGTGGCTGGTTCGCCTGAAAGATCCAAACGGTGTAACGACGCCACACGATTGGGCGAAATGTTGTAACAGCCACATTCGATCCAGCGGCGGTTCGTCAGTGGGCTGCCCGGCAGTCAGCCTGGGACCAGCCGAAGCTTGGAGTCGTCAGACTCGGTGGTGGTGACGTTCCTCGGAGTCGCGGAATTGGGGCGGTTCTTCGCTGTGGGAATAATCCGAGAGCCCAGGCGTTGTAGCTGACTGTCAACCCGGTCCCGTCTTCGGGTTGGTGGCCCGGGTCGCGACGCCTGATCGTTACGGCCCGGGCCATCCTTAGTTTTGGCCCGGGCAATACCCAGTCCCAAAGACCACCTGGACACCGGTCGGCTTGATACAGGTCGGGGCAAAGGATCGGGCGCCCGGGCTAGCAGGCCGTCTGGCTCCGGTTAAGCCATGCCCAAGCCGCTCCAGCCGCCTGGGCTAGCATGCTGCCCGGTGAAACAGACAGACTTCTTGGACCAAAAACGCCTTGAAGCTGCCCTTGTGGCCGGCGGGCAATACCACGCCATCAGCGTGGTGGACCAGATCGATTCGACCAACGCCCAGCTACTGTCCGCGCCTAGTCCGGGCCACATGACAGCCCTATTGGCCGAGCACCAGACCCAAGGACGCGGCCGGCTCGAAGCCGGTCCAATTGGGGCCACGCGGACCTGGCAGGCCCCGCCCCTGCGCGCGCTACTGCTTTCGGTGTTGGTCCGCCCGCGGGTGGGTGGCCCGCAGCTGACTTTGGCCATGGCCCTGGCCGCACTTGAGGCCATTAACGAAACCGGCCCGCCAAGACTTGTCTCGCCACTTGGCCCGAGGCCGGTCACCCAAGACCGCCACCTGTCGATCAAGTGGCCCAATGACTTGATAATTGGCCACAAGAAACTGGGCGGAATCCTGGCCCAGGTTGGCGCAGATGGCAGGATCGTCGTTGGGTTGGGGCTGAACGTCCACCAAAGCCAAAGTGAGTTGCCTAGCCAAGCCGCCACTTCGCTGCGGCTTGAGGGCTACCAAACCAACCGGACCGAGCTGGCGATTTCTATCCTTGAGGGCTTTGGCCGGCACTACCGAACCTGGCGGGCTCGCCCGGCCAGCCTGATTGACCAGGTCCGGCCTCACATGAGTACTTTGGGGCAAGTCGTCATGGCTAGTCTGCTTGGAGGCAGGACTCTGACGGGCACCGCTATTGACCTCGACCAGGCTGGCCGGTTGAGTTTGCGCCTAGACAGCGGGCGGCTCGCCAGCCTCGATGCCGGCGAGGTGACGCATCTGCGTCCAGGTAGCCTAAGTCGAAAGGCGTGACGGGCCTAGTCCCAGGTGACCACCGCCACTTGCAGCAGGTCCACAACCTTTGGCGGGCACTTATCTTTGAGGCACGGGCCCCCGCTACGCGGGCATCAACCCTGAAGCATGCCGCGCCTAGTCCCAGGTAGCCAGAACCGGAAGTCGTGACGGGCCTAGTCCCAGGTGACCACCGCCACTTGCAGCAGGTCCACAACCTTTGGCGGGCACTTGTCTTTGAGGCACGGGCCCCGCTATGCGGGCATCAACCCTGAAGCATGCCGCGCCCTGCCAAATTGACCGCCATCACCTAGGGTGTACTGCGTGGCCCAAGAGGACCCCCGGTCCGCGGCCCCAGGCGAATACTCGACGGCGGAAGACAGGGCGTCGACCATTGCTGGTGCCCCGACCTTACTGACGCTCGGCCAGGTGGCTGATCAGGCCGGCGTGTCCCGCGAGCGGATCGCGGCGTTTTGGGCCGCCATGGGTATGGCGCTGCCACCGGAGGAGGCCGAGTATTTCACCTCAGCAGACGTAGACGCGCTAATCGCCGCGACCGAGGTGGTCGACTACGGCGTGCTGGGCCGGGAAACCGAAACCGCCCTGCTCCGGGCCTTTTCCCACACGTCCGAGCGACTGGCCTGGTGGCAGATCGAAAGCTTGGTAGCTGATGCGGCCGCGCGCTTTGAACTGGATGATCTCAGCGCCCGGTTGGTGGTCTTGGACCGGATCAGCGACCTGGCCGATATTTTTGAACCCCAGATGGTCTACGCCTGGCGGCGTCATCTTTCCTCGATTATCCGGTTCATGGGTGCAGGTCTGGCCCTCGAAGCCGGCGAAGGCGGCCCCGGGGAAGCAGTCGACCGGTCAGGGGGCGATCTGCCCTTAGAACGTGCCATTGGTTTCGCCGACCTAGTGGGCTATTCGACCATCTCCCACGACCTGGACGCCGCCGCCCTTGAGGCTTTGGTGGGCGACTTCATGGTTCAGGGCCGTGACATTGTCACCCGCGGCGGTGGCCGGGTGGTCAAGGAAATGGGCGACGGCATCATGTTCGCCACTGACGAACCAGTTAGGGCGGCCCAGATTGCCTTGGACTTGGCCCGGGACATCGGGGCCGACGGCCGCACGCCCCCGGCTCACGTTGGCCTGGCTTGGGGCCGGGTGCTGGGCCGTTTCGGTGATCTTTTTGGGCCGCCGGTTAACCTGGCCTCACGGCTGGCGGATTTGGCCGGGCCACGCCAGGTGGTGGTTGACCAAGCCACCGCGGTTGTCCTAAACGACGAGGTTGACCTGCAACTTCAGCCGTGCGAGCCGGTCGAGCTGGCCGGTGTGGGCCTGGTCAAGCCTTTCTGGCTGAGGCACGCGGCCTCTTAGGCAGAGCCGATTCGTTTGGCCAGGTTGTCCGCCACCGCGCCATAGGCGGCCGATGCCGGCGAGCCCGGATGGCTTTGGACCACCGGTTTGCCTTCGTCCCCGCCTTGGCGAATCGCAATGTCGAGCGGGATTTGGCCCAGTAGATCGACTGGCTGCCCCAACGACTGGGTCAAATTGGCGGCGACCTGCTGGCCACCGCCGGTGCCAAAGAGTTCCAACTTCGAGCCGTCCGGCTGGGCCAGCCAGCTCATGTTTTCCACCACCCCGACAATGGGCTGTTTGGTTTGCAGCGCCATGGCACCGGCCCGTTGTGCCACCTCGGCGGCGGCGGCTTGGGGCGTGGTCACAACGATGATCTCCGATCCGGGGATCAACTGGGCGATCGATAGCGGCACGTCACCGGTACCAGGCGGCAGGTCGATTAGGAGAATGTCGAGATCACCCCAGTAAACGTCGGTCATGAACTGGGTCAAGGCCCGGTGCAGGACTGGGCCGCGCCAAACCACTGGCCGGCCCGGCGGTACCAACATGCCCATCGAAAAGACTCTCACCCCGCTGGCCACCGGCGGCAAAATCATGTTTTCCATTTGCATCGGCTCGGCCGTCACGCCCATCATGCGCGGCATCGAGTAACCGTAAATGTCGGCATCCAATACGCCCACTTCGAGGCCTTTGGCGGCCAGGGCCAAAGCCAAGTTGGCCGCCAGCGAACTCTTGCCGACCCCGCCTTTGCCGCTGGCGATGGCGAAAACCCGGGTTTTGCTTTCTGGATCGTTGAAAGGAATCTCCGGAGCCTGCCCACGCAGCTTTTCCTGCAGGGCCTGCCTTTCGTCATCGGACATCACACCCATTTTCAGCGTGACCAAGCCGACGCCACCCACCTGAGCAATCGCGGTTTTGACATCACGTTCGATCTGCTTGCGCATGGGGCAGCCGGCCACGGTCAGGGCGATTTCGACGCTGACGGCGCCGGCCTCGCCTACCTCGATGGAGCGGACCATGCCCAGCTCAGTAATGGGCTGGCGGATCTCAGGATCGATGACCTTGGCCAGGGCGGCCGTGACAGATTCAACGGTGGGTGTAGACACGGTTTGTCAGTCTAGTCTGGCCGCGCCGCCGAACCGCCGGCCGGGCCCGGCAGATGCACTGCCAGACCGCCGGGCCTGGCAGATGCGCTGCCAGACGGCTAGATGTTAGGCGGCCAGCTGGGCTATCCAGGCTTCGATGGCATCGGCGCTGCGTGGCAAAGCGGCCGAGAGGTTGACCGGCCCGGCGGCGGTGATGAGGATATCGTCCTCGCAGCGCACGCCAATGCCGCGGTATTCGGCCGGGATGGCCAGGTCTTCCGGCTTGAAGTAGAGGCCAGGCTCAATGGTGAAGATCATGCCTGGCTCCAGCCGGCCGTCAACGTAGAGCTCCTTGCGCGCCTGGGCGCAATCGTGGACGTCGAGCCCCAGGTGGTGAGAGGTGCCGTGGACCATCCAGCGGCGGTGCTGTTGACCCTCCGCCGCGAGGGCCTCGGCCGCTGTCACCGGTAGCAAGCCCCATTCCTCCAGGCGTTCGGCGATGACTTGCATGGCAGCTTCATGCACATCGCGGAACAAGTTGCCAGGCACGGCGGCGGCGAAGGCGGCATCGGCCGCTTCAACCACGGCCTGCCAGACGCGCCGCTGGGTCGCAGAGTAGCGGCCACTAACCGGGATAGTACGGGTCAGATCGGCCGTGTAAAGCGAGTCGACCTCGACGCCGGCGTCAAGTAGCAGCAGGTCACCGGGTCTGACCGGGCCGGTGTTGTCGGTCCAATGCAGCGTGGTGGCATGACTTCCGGCGGCGGCAATGGTCTCATAACCGACGCCGTTGCCACCTATGCGGGCGCCGGCCTCAAAGGTGGCTTCGATCACCCTTTCGCCGCGCTCGGCGGCGACGGCTTGGGGCAGGGCTTTGACCACCTCTTCAAAGCCTTTGATGGTGGCGGCGATGGCTTTTTTCATTTGGCCGATGCCGTATTCATCCTTGATCAGCCGAGCTTCGGCCGCCGCTTCGGCTAGGGCGGCGTCGGGGTTGGTGGCGGGGTCGTCGCCGGGCGCCACGGCACAGCCTGCTTCCGCCCTGATCTTTTGGACCAGCTCGGTGACCTGGGCCTCGGCATGGGCGATGACACGCAACTGGACCATGCCGGCGTCTTTGGCCAGAGCGTCAGGCAGGGTATCGAGGTGGGCCGTGCGGATGGAAGTGACGGTGGCCATTTGGTCCAGCGAGGGCCGCCGGCCCACCCAGAATTCGCCGCGGGCGGCGTCAGCGTAGAACTCGGCTGTGTCCTTGGTGCCGGGAGGGCTCAAATACAGCACGGCCTCATGGGTGGGTTGGCCGGCGCCCAGGGCAGCTTCGGTCTCCTCGACTGGTTCGAGCACCAGCACGGCCTCGGCCTCGTGGTTCAAACCCAAGGCGGTCAGGTGGGCAAAGGCCGTGTTTGGGCGGAAGCGGTAGTCGGTGTCATTGGAGCGGGCTTTGGGCTTGCCGGCCGGAAAAACCAGCCGATCGCCTGGGAAAACGTTGCCCAGCGCCTGGCGGCGGGCGGCGGCGGCGCCAGCCCCTTCGAGGCGGCGAGTGAGTTCCGGTTCAACCGGGGCCTGGCCCCAGTCCTTGGTCATGAACTCGCGGAAGGCCTTCGAGGTCGGTTTGATCGACCGGTTGGCGACGCGCTCGGTGATTGGCTGGTCGTCCATGCCCTAATGGTGTCACCTTCGCTGGGCTAGCCCAAGCCCGGCGACATCTGCCCAAAACCGAGTTCTGGGTCCAGCATCGTGCCAAACCCCAACCTCACGAGTCTGGGCGTTGTGCCAACTGAGGGGCGGGGCCAGGGTTGTTGTCAGGGATTGGCTCCGGGCATGTGACTTTGGCGATGCTGGCATCGCCCCAAGTCACGGCGCGTGACCACAACTGCGCGCCGCCCCGGCCCCAAACCAAAGCCCGGACTGGCGGAACTAGGAAGGCTGGCCGGGGTTGTTGGTAGGGTTGGCGCTGGTGCCCGCCTGGGCTCCAACCACTGTCAGCCGCGCTGGGCTGGTCCGGGTTTGCAGGTCTGCCTGTTGGCCGCAGACGAGTTTGAGCGCGGTTAGCGAGACAGTCCTTTGGTAGACAAGCGAGGGGAGGCGACTATGCGCATTGTTCCTGGAATCCGTCAAACCAACCGGGAATCCCGCACCAACGGGGTTGCAGAACGAAAGCCAGACCCGCCTGCGCCAGCCGATCCGCCGCCCGCCGCCAAGGCTCGCAGCGAGGCTGAATCACTGGTCACCGCCGCCATCTACCAGGACGGTGAGCGTGTGGCCACAACCGGCTCGCTGTCAGAGACTTTTGGCCAGCTACGCGACAACCCCGGCGCCATGGCTTGGATTGGCCTTTACCGACCCAGTGCCGAGACCATCGGCACCCTGGCAGAGCACGCCCATCTGCACGAACTGCTAGTCGAAGACGTTATCCAAGCCCATCAAAGGCCCAAACTGGAGCGTTACGACTCGACGCTGCTGGTGGTGTTGCACCCGGCGCGCTACCTCAACGCCGAAGAAGAAGTCGAATTTGGCGAGCTTCACGTGGTGCTGGGCCGCGATTATGTCGTCACGATCCGTCATGGCGAGAACCCCGAATTGGGCAGTGTGCGCCGGCGCCTGGAGTCCGAGCCCGACTTGCTTTCGACCGGGCCAGAATCAGTTATGTACGCCGTCATGGACGCGGTCGTGGACCAGTACGTGCCGGTTTACCACGGCCTAGACAATGACATTGATGAGATCGAGTTCCAGGTGTTCAGAGGCGACGCGGATGTCTCACGACGCATCTACGAGCTATCCCAAGAGGTGGCCGATTTTGGCCGCGCTGTCAGGTCAACCGGACGAATCCTAACCGACCTTTCGGCTGGCTTCGCCAAGTACCACGTCGCCCCCGAACTGCAGTCATACCTGCGTGACGTGGCTGATCACGTCACGGAAGTCAGGGAACGAACCGACGCCTTCCACCATTCGCTGCGCGACATTCTGACTGTCAACGCCACTTTGGTGGCCCAGCGCCAGAACGAAGAGATGAAACACTTGGCGGAGCAATCCAAGGCCGAGAACGAGCAGATGCGACGCATCTCGGCTTGGGCCGCCATAATCTTCACCCCGACCGTCATCACCGGCGTTTATGGCATGAACTTCAAGCGTATGCCAGAGCTGGACTGGATTATGGGTTACCCATTCGCCGTCAGTATGATGCTGGTCTCGGCCGGGCTGTTGTTCTTCCTGTTCAAGCGCAAAGACTGGTTGTAACGGGCTGTCAATCCGGCCGGCCCTCTGTCGGGGGCAAAAAAGGTGGCTTCGCCTACACAACTGGGGCACTCAGCATCGGGCAAACCTGTCACACTTAACCTTGTGAAAATCGACCTCCACGCCCACTCGACCGTCTCGGACGGTACCGACACGCCAATACAGCTTGTCAGGAAGGCGGCGGAGGCGGAACTGGATGTGGTCGCTCTGACCGACCACGACTCCTCGGCCGGCTGGGATGATGCCGTGCGGACCGCGTCGAGGTCGGGAGTTTGCCTCATCCGGGGGGCCGAGTTTACCTGCCTGTGGCAGGGTGTGGCCGTTCATATGCTGTCCTACCTGCATGAACCGGCCTTCCCGCCGCTGGTCGAAGAACTCCACCGGGTGCGTCAGGCCAGGCTGGACCGAGCCAGGGTGATGGTCGAAATGGTGGCCCAGGATTTCCCCATCACCTGGGAGGACGTGGTGGCACAGACCGGGCCGGGGGCCGCCGTTGGCCGCCCGCATGTGGCCGACGCCCTAGTTGCCGCTGGTGTGGCGCCAAACCGGACGGCCGCTTTCAAAGAGATCCTGCACTCCCGCAGTCCCTATTGCGTGCGGCATTATTCCTCCGATGCCATAGTCATGGTTGAGATTATCCGGGCCGCCGGTGGCGTGCCCGTCTTTGCCCATCCCGGAGCAATTCACCGCCAGCGCCTAGTGGGAGACCAGGCCATTATGGAAATGGCCGAGGCCGGCCTGGCCGGGCTCGAGGTCTATCACCGCGACAACCCCGCGCCGCAGCGGGCCCGGTTGTTGGCCCTGGCCGAGCAGCTCGACCTGCTGGTAACCGGCAGCTCTGACTATCACGGCGAAGGCAAGGCTAACCGGCTGGGCGAAAACACCACTCCACTGGAGGTTCTGTTAGAGATCGTGGCTCAAGGCGAGCTTGGTCCGGCGGGGGCCGACAAAATCTAGTGGGCGCGCTGGCTGGCGTTGGCGTCAAAGTTGTCCTAGCTGGACTGTTGGGGTTTGGGCTGCGCCGAAAGGGCTTCGTCACGGCCGAGCTGGCCCAGGATCTGGGCAAACTGCTGCTGAGCGTGATCGCGCCGTTCGCCATTGTGGCCGCAGCCACTCGCCCCTACCAGGCTGAGCTGGCCTCCTCGCTGTACACCACGCTGGCGGTTTCGGTGACCTACTTTGTCCTGGCAGTGGCCCTAGGTGTGGCCGTCTCCCGGATGACGCCAATGGAGGTGGCAGAACGCCGGGCTTTGGTCTGCCTTTCAACCTTCCCTAATATGACCTTCATTGGTATGCCGATTGTGGCCGAGCTGTTCGGGGCGGCCGGGTTGCTCTGCGCGGTGGTGGCCAATTTGGTCTTCAACCTGTTTTTCTTCACCTTCGCCGAAAACTACATGGGCTCGGTCGGCTTCAAGCTGAAGACCATAGTGACCTCGCCGGTGGTGATTGCCTGTGTCGTGGCGGTGGTGATCTTTTTTGGCCGGCTGCCGGTGCCGGACGCCTTTGGCTCGGCCTTCGCCATGTTGGGTGGGGCCATGGCGCCGATCGCCATGATGATTGTTGGGTTTGGGTTGGCTGAGTCTTACCTGGGCGAGCTGATCAGGAATCCCTTTGGCTACCTGGCTGGCGGCATGAGGCTGCTGTTTTGGCCGGTGCTGGTGTTGGTGGCAGGCCGGCTTTTGGGGCTGGACACTTTGGCGGTCAATTCGGCCACCATCTTGTTCGCCATGCCCTGTGGCACTATGACCGTGATGCTGGCAGCCCGCAGCGGCCGGGCCTACCGTTTCTGCGCCCAAAGTGTGGTCCAGTCCAACGCCATGATGTTCCTGACCTTGCCCGGAATCTACTGGCTAATACAGATTTGGCCCTAGGGGCGTGGTGAATAACCACGCCCCGGCCGCCTTGCACGCAAGGTGGCGCGAGCGCCACCTGCGAAAACGCGGTGGCAAGCACAGTTAGTGGCCTAGGGGACTGGTGTTGAACACCAGTCCCCTAGGCCACACGACTAGCCGCGCGGCGAACTAGGCGCGACTGGTTTGCCCCCTCGGGTACGGCGCCTGGAGCGTTGCCGGCGAACTGGCGACTCGGCATCGGGCAACGGACGGTCCTTGGCCTGGCCACCCTGAGCGCCCTGCCGGCTTTTGCCCCCGCCTTGGCGACGCTTGGGGTCATGCGTCCGGGGGGCGGAACCGCTGGCCCGCGACCTGGCTTTGGACCGGCCATCGAAGCGACGCTTTCCGGTTTCACCCAGATCTTCGACCTCCTCTGCCGCCAGGCCGGCTAGGGTTCGCTGCGCCTTGGGCAGGAAGCTACCAGCTGAGGCGTCTATGTCCAGGTCTGAATAGAGGTGGTCAGATGTGTGGTAGGTCTCTGGCGGTTCGGAAATGCCAAGGTCAAGGGCCTTATTGATAAGACCCCAGCGCGGCATCTCATCCCAGTCGACGAAGGTTATGGCGGTGCCTTTGTTGCCAGCCCGTCCGGTGCGCCCGGTACGGTGCAGGTAGATCTTGTCATCCTCCGGGCACTGGAAATTGATGACGTGGGTGACATCGTCGACATCGATGCCCCGGGCAGCCACATCGGTCGCCACCAGCACGTCAACCTTGCCTTTGCGGAAGGCTCGCAGGGCCTGTTCGCGGGCGCCTTGACCAAGGTCTCCATGGATCGAGGCGGCGGCGAAACCCCGGCCGGCCAAGTCGTCCGCCACTTTGGCGGCAGTGCGTTTGGTCCTGGCGAAAATGATGGTCCGGCCGCGGTCCTTGGCCTGCAAGAGCCGGGCCAGGATCTCGACCTTGTTGAGCGAATGCACCCGGTAGGCGACCTGGTGAATGTCTTTGACGGTGGCGCCTTCATCTTCTGGGTCTTGGGCGCGGATGTGGGTGGCCTGGACCATATAGCGCCGGGCCATTGTCACCACCGGGCCGGGCATTGTGGCGCTAAACAACATGGTGTGGCGTTCAGTCGGCATAGCCGCCAGCAGGGTTTCGACATTTGGCAAGAAACCCATATCAAGCATCTCGTCAGCCTCATCCAGTACCACTGTGGTGACGTGGCCCAAATCGAGGCGGCCTTGGCGCATCAGGTCGATCATTCTGCCTGGTGTGCCAACTACAACCTCAACCCCGGAGTTCAAGGCGGCGATTTGCGGCTCGAAGGCCCGCCCGCCGTAAACCTGCAGCACCCTGACGGAGCGGTTGGTTGCGGCCAGTTCAAGGTCGCCGGCCACTTGGACGGCCAGTTCGCGGGTCGGCACTATCACGACCGCTTGTGGCTTGCCCGGTGCTTCAAGCCCGTTCCAACCGCTTTCATCTGGTCCGGCGGCCTTTTGCAGCAGCGGAATGCCGAAACCGAGGGTCTTGCCGGTGCCGGTTTTGGCCTGGCCAATAATGTCGTGGCCGGCTAGGGCGACAGGCAGGGTAAGAGCTTGGATGGGAAAGGGATGGACGATGTCGTAGCTCGCCAAAGCGTCGACAATGCGTTGGTCAACGCCCAGGTCTAAAAAGGTCTCGCCGACCGGCGCCGCATAGGTGGCAGTCAAAATATCTCCAGTTATAGATCGGTCGGGACGTGGACTAGGTAGCGTCCCGTGGCAGCCGATCGCACAAATCTCTGGTTACATCTCGCTTGCGGCCGGTCAGCCGTCGTTTTGCCTCCAGTCTAGCCGCCCTGGCGGTGGCGGGTGTTCGCTGATCGAGTGAAGGCGGCTGTCCGTGGTGGTCAGCAACTGGTCAGGAACCAAACCCGACTCGGCGTGGCGCGCTGTTGCCAATGGTGACATAGGCGATGGCCCGGACTGGAATCAGGTGGGTATCTCCGTTCTGATCAGCCAGTTCAAGCAGGCCGCTGCCCTGTTCAATGGCGGTGGCAACTTTGGCTCTGATCTGATCTTGGTCGGGTGGCGACTTGATGGTCAGTTCGCGTTGAGCTTGACGCAGCCCGATGGTGATTTCCACAGGGCGATCCTACTGACTGCGCCTGGGCGATGGACAACACCGACTGGTTGGCGACGCCTAGGGAATTTTCTACCAGCCCCCTAGTTGCGTTGTTAGGCCCTGGGAACTGAGCCGTGTCCGTGCCGTGTGGTGGGATGGAACCATGCAAGCGGAATTGCGACTGGTACCGGCCGCCGGGGTGGAGGCCCTGGCGAGTTTGGACGCCAGCGGTGAAGCCGTGGTGCGGGCTGTGGCCGCTGGTGGGGCGGTGGCAGTGGCCGGTGCGCCTGGCAGCGGCAAGACCAACCTGGCCTTGCATTTGGCGGTGACGGCTTTGGCTAGTGGATCAAAGGTGGCGTTGTTGTCGCCAACCCGGCGAACGGCGGCATCGTTGCGCCAACGGCTTGAGGCGACGGTCAACCAAATCGAGGGCCAAGTGGTGATGACCCCGGTGGCGCTGGCAATGAGCATTCTCAACCGGCGGGCAGATGCCATCGCCGCCTCCGGCCAGGCCGGGGCGGCGCGTTGGGCTAGCGCCGAGCGGCCACAAATGGTCAGCGGGGCGGACCAGGCAGCGGCCATCGCCTCGCTTTTGGAGGCGGAGCGAAGCGGGCAGGTGGCGGCCACGCCGTGGCCCCCGTCGGTGCCGCCCCAGGCCCTTGGTTTGGCGGCCTTTCGCAACGAGTTGCGTGACTTGATGATGCGCGCGGCCGAGCGCGGCCTCAGCCCGGAGGGCTTGGCGGCGCTGGGTGATCAACAAGGGCGGCCGGAATGGGTGGCGGCGGCCCAAATCTTCGGCGCTTACCTTGATGGCCTGGGGTTACGAACGGCGGCAGATGCCGGCCTGGCCCTGGACGCCGCGGCCATGGTGTCAATGGCGGCGACGGCCCTTCAGCTCTGGGCGGAACCGTATGAACCTCCGGCCGGGGGCGTCAGCCTGCGCCTCGACCCCAGGCTGCGGCCTAGCTGGGATCTGGTGGTTGTTGACGACTACCAAGAGGCCGGTTCGGCCTTGGCCAAGCTGCTTGGTTTGCTGGCCGGCCACGGCGCCCAAATTGTCCTGTTGGGCTGCCCTGACCTGGCAGTTCAGGGCTATCGCGGTGCCATTGCGGATCAACTAGAACGGGCCAGTGATGACCCGCCGGCGGGGTTTGGCGCCAAGCCTATGGTGTTGGAACAGGTCCACCGGCAGGCCGGCGAACTAGCGGGCGTAACCGGGCGAACCTGCCGGTTGATCCGGACGCGGCAACTGGGGCACAAGCTGCGGTCCGCGTTAGATCTGGCCGCCTTGCCTGGGCCTGGTGGCGCTGGCCAGAACGCGCTAGTGACTACTGCCCGTGGGCCCGGGAAACCGGGTGGTGGAACTGGCGGCCCCTGGGGTGCCTCATATGAAGCGGCCACCAGCGTGCTGGTAGCCGGTTCTGAAGCCCAAGGAGTTGCGGCCGTCGCCCGGAGACTGCGTCAGCGCCATCTGCTGGGCGGTGTGGCCTGGGGCAACATGGCTGTGCTGACCCGGACCGGGCGCCAGGTCAGCGAATTGCGAACCGGGCTGGCCTTAGCAGGCGTACCGGCGCAGGTTCCGGGCTCTGAGGTGCTGAGCCTGGACCAGCCGGCCGCCCGGGCCTTTCTGACAGCGCTTTCGGCAGTGTCTGGTCCCACTGGCGCCAATTGGCTTGAGACCAACACGGCCAAAGCCTTGTTGACCGGCCCCATTGGCCAAATGGATCAAGTCGCACTGCGGCGCCTACGGCGCCTGTTGCGGGCCAGGCGGTCGGTTGATGACAAAGCCCTGACGTCCGGCGAGCTTGTGGCCGGCGCGCTGGCCGGGTCGGTTGACCTGGCCAATCTGGACCCTGATTTGGCAGCGCCTGTGGCCAAAGTGGCGCAGGTGATGGAACGGGGTCGTCGAGCCGTGGCCCAGTCAATGGGGGCACACGGGGTCCTTTGGGAGTTGTGGCAGGCCTCTGACTTGGCTGAGCCCTGGCGTCAGGCAGCCTTGCGCGGCGGCACCGATGGGCGGCGGGCGGACCGGAATCTGGACGCGATTTGTGCCTTGTTTGCCGCAGCCGAGCGGTTTGACGCCAGGGTGGTTGGGGCCGGGCCGGCCGGTTTTGCCCGCTATCTCGAAGGCCAGGAGGTTCCCAGTGACACGGTGGCTGGGCATGCCCCGCCAGGAGACCAAGTGACCGTGGCGACCGCCGCTGCGGCAGTTGGCCGCGAGTGGGACACCGTCGTGGTGACGGGTCTGCAAAGCGACGTTTGGCCTAACACCCGGCTAAGGGATTCACTGCTGGGAGCCGGGGTCTTGGCGGGTTTCCTGGATGGCAGGGGCCAAGACAGCGATTTTCTAGAGCGGCGCCGGGCCGTCATAGACGATGAAGCCCGTATGGCGGTGCTGGCCGTGTCCCGGGCCAAGCAACACTTGTGTCTGGTGGTGGTCAACGACACCGACACCAGCCCCTCGGCCTTTGTTGACGCCATGGTCCCATGGCCACCAAAGGGCCAAGACGAGAACTGGGACAACTACGCCGAGCGGCTCTTGTTGTTGAGACAGCCCCAATCAATGGAAACCCCCTTTGACCTGCGAGGTTTGGTGGCTCAGGCCAGGCAAGAGGTGGTCGAGCGGCCGGGCAGCGCTGAGGCGGCCAAGGCGGTCGAGGTGTTGGCGCTTTTGGCGAAGGCCGGCGTGCCAGGAGCTGACCCGGAGCGATGGGCCGGGCTGGCGCCACGGTCGAGCGATGAGCCGGTGTTTGCGCCCGGCCAAACCGTGGTCTTGAGTCCGTCAAAGATCGAAGCCCTAGACACCTGCCCGCTGCGCTGGGCCCTGGAACAAGCTGGCGGTTCGCCGCCGCAGGTTGAAGTGGCCACCCTTGGCAGCCTGATCCACGGGCTGGCTCAGGATTACCCAGAGGCCGGTGCCAACCAACTGTTGGCTGCGCTCGACCAGCGCTGGGCCTCTCTTGGCTTGACGCCCGGATACAGCGCCAGCAAACTCCGCCGAATGGCGGAGAAAATGGTGACGCACCTGGGGCAATACCAGCAAGACCACCGCAACCGTCTTGGCAGCGAGGTTAGGGTCGAGGCAACTTTTGGCCCTGAGGATTTGAGGCGGGTAGAAGCCTCGCCCGGGCCGGTCTTGGCCAGCACAACTCCGGCCGGTGTGGCCAAGTCTGCCGGCGCTCCCTCGGTGCGAGTGTTCGGCTCGATCGACCGGGTCGAGCAGTGTGGCCAACCCGGCGCTGTGCGGCTGGTCGACTACAAGACCGGCTCGAAGTTGCCAACCGGGAAACAGGCTCAGCTCAATTGCCAGCTTGGCGTTTACCAACTGGCTTGGAACGCCAGTCAGGACAGTCAGGTGGCCGAGGCTGCCTTGATCTACCTGGCGGACAACGGCACCAAAGCCGAGCCCATCAGGACCTACCGACAGCCCGCCCTGGTCAACTCCGAAGACCCCAACTGGGCGGCTGAATTGCTTCAACGTTGTTACTGGGCCGGGACGGGCAGGCAGATCGAAGCCAGCACCAACGAAAACTGCCGCAATTGCCCGGTCGCGGGCTGTTGTCCGGTCGATGATCAAGGCAGGCAGGTGACGGCATGACTTTGGCCAAATGTTCGGCCAAATCCTTGGCCAGCGACCTGAGCCTGCCTCAGCCCACAGACGACCAAGCCAGGGTGATTGAGGCGCCGCTGGAACCTGTTTTGGTGGTGGCCGGGGCTGGTTCGGGCAAGACCGCCACCATGGCGCTAAGGGTGGCCTACTTGGTGGCTAACCATCTGGTTGAGCCTGGCAACATCCTGGGCTTGACCTTCACCCGAAAGGCCGCTGGCGAATTGGCCGAGCGGATCAGCTCCTATTTGGCCCGGCTGAACTTCGAAGGCGTCGACGCCCCCAACGTCTCGACTTACAACTCATACGCCGCCAGTTTGATGCGTGATCATGCCCTGCGCCTGGGATTCGACCCAGAGGCCGAGCTCCTAACTGAGGGAGGTGCCTGGCGGCTGGCCATGGAAGTGGTCGAGGCCTGGCCGTGCAAAGAACCTGAGTTGGCCGCCTCGACGCTGGCCGGCCGGGTCCTATCGCTGGCTGCGGAATGCGTTGGGAACCTCACTACGCCCGCTCAGGCGCGTCAAGCGGTCGAAGCCATGGCCGCACATTTTGCGTCCAGACCACGCGGCGTCAACCCCAAATCCGGGCGCATGAAAGGGCTAGATGACCCGGTCAAAGCAGCCGGGGCCAACTTGGCTAAACGTGTCGACTTGTTCGAGCTGGTTGAGAATCTGATTGAGCTAAAAAAACAACGTGGCTTTGTCAGTTACATCGATCAGGAGGCCATCGCCCTGGAGCTGGTTCAAAAGCGTCCCGAGATTGGCCACGGTGAGCGGCAGCGCTTCACCACGGTTTTGTTAGACGAATATCAAGACAGTTCGGCCATTCAAATCAAGCTCCTGTCCCAGTTGTATCGGGGCCATCCCGTCATGGCGGTGGGCGACCCGAACCAGTCGATCTATGGCTGGCGCGGGGCCAGCGCTGAAGGGCTGGCCGGTTTTGGCCGGTCGTTTGCCGACCAAGCCGAAGCGGACACCACGACGCTGACTCTTGGTATGGCTTGGCGCTCCGACCGGGCCATTTTGGATGTAGCCAACGCCGTTGCTAAGCCCCTTAGGCAAGTCTCACCGGTCAAGCTACCGATTCTGGATCCAAAGAAAGGGGCTAGCCAGGGGCAGGTCACGGCTGCCTATTTCGACACCGACCAGGCGGAGGCCCTGGGCATTGCGGAATACCTGGCGCGCGAGTGGCGGGACAAACCAAAGGTTGGTTCCAGGCCGCGAACGGCGGCGGTGCTTTGCCGCAAGCGAGACTTCTTTGGACCAGTGGTCGAGGCGCTGAAAAAAGCCGGGTTGGAATACGAAGTGGTGGGTACCGGTGGTTTGATCGCCCTGCCGGAGGTCCAAGACGTTCTGGCGGCCCTGCGGGCGGCCCACCAACCAGACCACGGCGAAGCCCTGATGCGCCTGGCGGCTGGAGCCCGCTACGCCTTGGGTTTGAGGGATCTTAGCGCCCTGGGGGCAATAGCCAAGCGCTCGACTCGTCAGCAGGTGGCGTTGGCTGACGGCCCGCGTCTAGAAGGTCCTGATAGCCAAATCTCCATAATTGACGTGTTGGACAGCCTTGACGCCAAGCAGGCGGTTGCTTTTTCCAAGTCGGGTTGGCGACGTCTGCGCAGCTTAGCCGGGGCGCTGAGGCGGATCCGACAGGCCGGACAACTGCCTTTGGCGGAGCAGGTTGTTGGGGCCGAGCGGGCGCTGGGATTGGATATTGACCTGATGTCCCGCCGCGGGCCTACCGGCCGGGTGCATGTCGAACAGCTGGTCCAATTGGCCCACCAGTTCGCTGGCAGTTACGGGGGCAGCGCCGTCGACTTCCTTGACTGGCTGGACGAGGAGGCCGCCCAGGACCGCGGGCTGGAACCCGGTCAGGTCAACGTCAACGACCAGGCCGTCCAGGTAATGACGATTCACGCCGCCAAGGGGTTGGAATGGGACTTGGTGGTGGTCTGCGGCCTAAGCGAAACCCAGTTCCCGGTTGTCGCCCCCAATAGGGACGGCCAGCGCAGGGATTCTGCCTACTTTGGTGCCGGGACAGGGGCTTTGCCCTGGTCGCTGCGATTGGATTCGGCTTCGTTGCCCAGTTTCGGGTACCAAAGCTGCCAAGACACAGTTGAACTCAACCAGGAATATGCCCGCTTCGTGGCCAAGGCCGGTGAGCATAGGCTCAGGGAGGAACGGCGCCTGGCATACGTTGCCGTGACCAGGCCGCGCTCTCGGCTGCTTTTGACCGGTTCCTATTTTGGCGGCAGCCGCAAGGACCCGCTGCCGCCATCGATCTTCCTAAACGAGCTGGTCGAAGAAGGGCTGGTTAGCCAGGACCAATGGGCAGCTGAACCGGGGGAAGGCGACAAAGCGCTTAGGGCCGAGGGCCGCAGCGAGCTCTGGCCGCCTGTTCCACCATCCGAAGGGGCCGAGGGCGTTCACCGCGCGGCGGTGGTGACAGCGGCCGGCCGGGTTAGGGCAGCCATGGAGCTGGTTGGCGGCGAGATCGACCAATCGGAGTTGACCGGACGGCTGAGCGCCATGGATGGTGCTTTGGCGAGCCAGGCCGCACTGCTGCTGCGGGAACAATCCCGAGGCAAGGCTGAGGCAACGCTTCACGCGCCCAGACACTTCACGGTCACAGCCTTGGACAGCTGGCTTCAGGACCCAATGGCTTATGCCCAACAGATCCGCCGGCCCATGCCCCAACCACCCCAGGCCTCGGCCAACGTGGGCACGTTGTTCCATCAACAAGTTGAGGCCCTGCTCTGGGCCGGTTCGGGCCAAGGTGAACTTGGCCTAGAAGAAGCCGCAGACAGTGGCAGTGACGATCCAGACAGCCGGCGCGTAGCCAAATTGGTGGAGAAGTTCAAGCAATCAAAGTGGGTCAATCCGAGCTCGGGCCTGAAACTAGTCGCCACCGAACACGATCTAGCAGTGCGCCTGTCCGGCACGGTACTGCGCGGACGGGTCGACGCCATTTTCGAGGACCAGACCGGCCATTTGGTGGTGGTCGATTGGAAGACCGGCAGCGAGAACCGATCACATCTCGATCAACTGAGGCGATACCGGGCCATGCTGGCCCTTCACCAAGATGTGGACCCAAGCACCATAAGGGCCGTGGCCCACTACGCCGGCACTGGCAAGGATGTGGAAGCCGGTCAGGCTGAGGCCGGTTCGGCCGCGACCGAGCTAGCGGCCCAACTCAAAGCCTTGGGCGCCTAGTTCTTGTCCTGGCCGGTTTGGGCGTCATCGTCAGGCAGATCTGCCGGGGCCTCGGCTTGATCGCGCAAAAAGTCCGGCAAATTGGACTGGGCACTTTCAAGGTCTTCAGCGGCGGACTCTAGCTCTGGTTCCGGTTCTGGTTCCGGTCCCGGCTTGGCCGCGGAGCCGAGTCTGGACCCGAAGGCGGGCCTAGGTTGAGCAATGGAGCCGAATCTGGACTTGAAACCGGACTTGGGTTCAGCGCCGGGTTCGTCACCTGGTTCTGATGCCTCATCCTGGTCGGGCGCTGGCTTGGTGATAGAGCCGAATCTGGACTTGAAACCAGCCTTAGGTTCGAATTCAGGCCCAGGTTCTGATGCCTCATCCTGGTCGAGCGCTGGCTTGGTGATAGAGCCGAATCTGGACTTGAAACCGGGCTTAGGTTCAGCGCCGGGTTCGCCACCTGGTTCTGATGCCTCATCCTGGTCGAGCGCTGGCTTAGTGATAGTGCCGAATCTGGACTTGAAACCAGACTTAGGTTCGGCGCCGGGTTCGTCTCCAGGCACTTGGGCCGGCTCAGCCACTGGCGCGATATCGGCCAGTTCGTCGCCCCAGGCTGGGATCTGCGAACCGGTGTTGCCCCACATATCAACCCCACCAGCCGTCACCGGCAGGCGAGTCGGTCCACCTGGGCGAGGGCCGTCATCGGACGTGTCTGGTTCCTGCCACCGCTTTGGCCGGTCTAACCGGACGGTCTCGGTCTCAGCCAGCGCCTCACCGACCTTTGGAATTGATTCGGAAGTCAGGCGCTGGTGTTCGCGGGCAGCCGCGGCCGAGGCCCGCTTGGCGGCTTCGAGGCGTTGCCGGTTGTCTTCGGCTAGGGCGGCCTGGTGTTCGGCCTCGGCGTCCTCAGCCGCCACGGCCTGGTCGAGGTCCGCCAGCATTGACCGAGCGTCTTCGACAATGTCGGCTTCGGACGCGTCCAGGCCATGAAGCAGCCAACGCACAACCGCGATCTCCGCCAGGAAACCAGCCCGGCCCTCAAGGTGAGGATCTTCGAGGTCAAGGCGGTGGCGGCGATAGGAGGCGATGACTGATTCGGCCACATCAGGGGCTGTCGCCGCCAGTAGTGGGGCTAGATCCTCAGCTGGATCGGATACCCGCACGGCGGCCAGGTCAAGCAGGGCCGTCACCCTGCCGGCTTCAACTTGGACGTGTTCGGGTGCCATGTCGCCGTGTATCACCACGGGGGTGAAAACCCACATGTCATCGTCGTCAAGGCGGGCTTGCCAGCGGTCGACTAGGCGTTCGGTGACGTGGCCCGATGCCGCGGCCCGGCCAACCTCTTTGCGCAAGTTGCCGCGGTAAGTGTCTGGGGTTAGGACCGGTTGACCGGCTTTGCGCGGCAGTTCCGGTGGCAGGGTGTGGAATGCAGCTAGCGCCCGGCCCAAGCCTGCGGCCAAACCTGGGCCGGGGTCGAGTAGTTCGATGACCAGCTGGGTACCGGGCGGCTCGGGGTAGACCATTACGGCCATGCCGGTGGGAGCGACAGCAAAGCCACGTGGGCGGACCACTTCAAACGGCAGCGCGCCGCCACCGGCCGCGCCTTCAAGTAGGCGCAGTAGTTTGACTTCGGCTTCTTGGCCGTCGGCGGCGGCCTTGTTGTGGGGAATGCGAATAACCCAGCGGCGCTTGGTGGCGTCTTGGGCTGTGGCATAACTGAAATCCGCGCCAATGTGGCTCATTGCCACGCTGGTCAGGTCCAGCCCCGGCACCGCCGCAGTTGCCAGCGCCGCCAGGGCATAGGGATTCGCATTGGTGTCTACCACCCTCTAACCGTAGGGTCGAATGTCGGTGGTACTTGAGAAGATGGTCAGCGTGTCAAGACATGACGATGCCGAGCGCATCCTGGAGGGTTTGGACCCCGAACAGCGGCAAGTGGCAGCCGCGCTGGTGGGTCCAGTATGTGTGGTGGCCGGGGCAGGCACGGGCAAAACCCGGGCAGTAACTCACCGCATCGCCTATGGCGTGCGCACCGGTACGTACAACCCGGCGGCTGTCATGGCATTGACCTTCACCACCAAGGCGGCAGGTGAACTGCGTGAACGCTTAGCCGCCTTGGGGGTTAGCGGGGTTCAAGCCAGGACTTTCCATTCGGCCGCGCTGAGGCAGTTGAGCTATTTCCTGCCGCGGGTTGAGCATCGAGCGGTGCCGCGGTTGGTGGAACATAAGGCTCGGCTGGTGGCAACGGCGGCGCGGCGACTTGGGCTCGAAGTAGACCGGGCGGCCATTCGTGACCTGGCGGCAGAGATCGAATGGGCCAAAGTCAACCTGTGGACCGCCCAGGACTATCAGACCAAGGCCGCCAAGGCCGGCCGGGGCCAGCCAGGTGGCTATGCGCCGCTGGCGGTGGCCAGGCTAATGAATCTCTATGAGGAGATCCTGAGCGAGTCTCAGGCAATGGACTTCGAGGACGTTTTGCTGGCCACGGCGGGTTTGTTGATGTCCCATCCGGCGGTGGCGAACCAAGTCCGGTCGCAATACCGGCATTATGTGGTGGACGAATACCAAGACGTGTCGCCGCTGCAACAGCGCCTATTGGATTTGTGGCTGGGGGAGAGGCAGGAAGTCTGTGTGGTCGGTGACCCTGCCCAGACCATCTACACCTTTGCTGGGGCGCGATCCGATTTCCTGACTGGTTTCACCCGTCGCTACCCCAAGGCGGTCCGGCTCGAGTTGGTGCGGGACTACCGTTCAACCCCCCAAGTCGTTGGGCTGGCCAACGCCGTTGTCCGGGCTGGGCCAGGGGTTGGCGCGGTTGAATTGGTGGCGCAACGCCCTGCGGGTCCTGAGGTTCGCTTCCAGCGTTACGGCGATGACACCGAAGAGGCAACCGGGGTGGTCCAGCAAATTGCAGACCTGATCGAACAGGGTGTGCCGGCGGAGGAAATCGCGGTTTTGTACCGCGCCAATTCCCAATCTGAGCCCTTCGAAGCGGCTCTGGCCAGCGCCGGCATTGCCCATAAGGTGCGCGGCGGCGAACGCTTTTTCGACAGACCTGAGGTGCGCCAGGCCTTGGTTTTGTTGCGAGCCGAATCAAAGACAAGTTCCGACCTGACTGAGTTGGAGCGGGTGCATGAAGTGCTGCGGGGTAGCGGTTGGACGCCGCAGCCGCCGTCGACGCGCGGCGCCCAGCGTGAGACCTGGGAGTCGCTCGATGCCTTGGCCTCCTTGAGTCAAGACCTGCTGTCCGGCGGAGCCGGCACGTTGGCCGAGCTGGTCGCCCAAATCGACTTCAGGGCCTCGAACCAGCACGCCCCCACGCCGGCCGGTGTGCAATTGGCTTCGCTTCACGCCTCCAAGGGACTTGAATGGGAGGCCGTTTTCCTGGTTGGTCTGTCCAACGGCCTGATGCCAATATCCCTGGCGGACACCCCAGCCCAGGTTGAGGAGGAACGTCGGCTTTTGTACGTTGGCATCACCCGCGCCAAGGTCCACCTGTTCTTGTCCTTTGCCGCCGCCAGAGTGGTCGGTGGCTCGGCCAATCGCCGGGCGTCGCGCTTCCTCAAGGGTCTGTGGCCCGGCGCCCGCCGGTCCACCAGCTCAGGTGGCAAGCCGGCAGTTCCAGCCCTGGCAGACCTAACGGCCCAACAAGCCGCGGTGTTCGAAGCCCTCAAACAATGGCGACTGGACCTGGCCAAACAGGCCGGCCTTCCAGCTTTCACGGTTCTGACCAACGTCACCTTGCGAGCCCTGGCGGTTGAGGGGCCAACCACCGTCAAGGACCTGGCTGCCATACCTGGGATCGGGCCGTCCAAGCTTGAGCGTTACGGTGAGGAATTGCTGGGCTTGTTGGCCGCGTTTCAACCGGACGAATCTAGCTAGGCACATCAATACCAGGCCGGATCGTCGGCCGCCCAGATGCTCCAGCTGGTGGCTAGGTCCCCCAGGCGGGCTGTGCCGTGGCGGGTGCAGTCTGGGTGGATTTGGTGTTCAGCCCAGGACGGTGAGTAGTCGGGCAGCGAGAAAGTAATGGACCGGCCCTGGGTGGTGGGGGTCTCGCCAGCCAGGGCCGCCAGAACCTGGGCGGCGCCGTGGGCACCGGCCAGGGCAGCCAGAGTCGTGTCCTCACCGCGCCGGCCCAGGGGTGAGGCGGCGCATTGCTGACTGGCCACGACGTACCAGGCCGGGTCGGCCTCGGCCCGCCACAAGGCCTGGCACCAGGTGCAAGGTCCAGTCAGAGGATTGACCCAAGGCCCGCAGGTGATTGAGATCTCGCCTATGACGATGGGCAAATGCGGCACCATGTGGGATGAGAGGAAATCAGCGCGATGCGGATCGACCACGTCGCAGCCGGTGATAACCGCGGCGTTGGGTTGGCTCAGCGGACCTTTGGCGCGAACCTCGCACGGATACCCAGCCAAATCGATGATTCTGGTCAGCGCCTGGATCCTGGGCATGCCGATGTGTTCTGGGCTGTAGACCTGCCCCACGTCACGACCCGCCACATCCTGGCGGTCGAACAGCTGGAGGCTGCCAAGGCCGGCGGCGGCCAGGTTAACTGCCAATTGAGCTCCAGTTCGCCCAAGGCCGTAGACCGACACGGCCTGACGCAGGCGGCTGGCGGCCGCGTACCAACCCTCGGGTTCGACCAGAGACCGGGTTTCTGCCTCGGCCGCCAGGCGCTCACGTTGCAGGGGCGGGACGTTCCATTGGTGCGATTGGTTGGCGGCGCGCCGAGTCAGGCAGCCCGCGTCGCCCAGTTGCTTTGTTAGTTCGTGGGCCCGGTGAGGCGCACCGCCGTGGCGCAAGAGGATCCCGCGCAGATTGGCGCTCGAAGACTCATGGGCCAGCGCTCGTAGCAGTTCTATTTCGCCGGGTCCCTCCAGGTCCAAGATGACTCTGATGCGGTGGTCTTCGCCCACTTGGGCGCTGCAATAGCTGCGTTGGTAGACCTTCAGCCCAGGTTTGAGCTGCATGCTTACCTCCCTACTAGGCAGGTGCTGCCCCAGGGCGGGTCCGCCCAGCCGGCCCCACCCATCACAGCCTGCCGACTTTGCCGCCTCCTGCCTAGAGCTGGCGGCCGGGCTGTGGATAACTGGTCGCGCCTTGTTGAGTTGGATGCTACCTGTCGAATCCGGCTGGACCCTGCCAGATGCCGTCTCGGCCTCCCACGGTGGACACCAACTGATGCCCTGGACTTTGCCCCGCTTCGGTGGTGATCGGCCAAGCTAGACCAATTGGACGCTTTGGGCGATGCTTGACGGGTGACGAAAGACCTGTCGATTCTGGCTGTCCACGCCCATCCAGATGACGAATCGTCCAAGGGCGGCGCCACCATGGCCAAATACGCTGCCCAAGGCATCCGAGTGGTGGTGGCTACGTTCACCGGCGGGGAACGGGGAGGAATCCTCAACCCAAAGTTGGCCCACCGGCAGGACATTTTGGACAACCTCACCCAGGTCAGGCGCGACGAAATGGCTGCTGCCGCGGCTGCCCTGGGGGTTGAGCACCGCTTCTTGGGTCATGTCGATTCGGGCCTACCGGAGGGCGATCCCCTGCCGCCTTTGCCTGAGGGCTGCTTCGCCGCCCTTCCACCGGCCGAGGCGGCCGAGCCGCTGGTGGCGCTTATCCGCGAAGTCAAACCCCAGGTGCTGACGACCTATGACGAGACAGGCGGATACCCCCACCCAGACCACATCCAGACCCACGTTGTCACCCTGGCTGCGCTGGCTCTGGCTTGCGATCCAACCGCCCTACCGGACCTGGGCTCGGCCCATGAAGTGGCCAAGGTTTACTACGACCGCGGCTTTACCCTTGAGCGCTTGCAGGCGATTGATCGCGCCATGACCCAGCGCGGCCTGGATTCACCTTTCGTTGAGTGGATTGAACGCCGGCGCCGCCAAGGCGCACAGCCAGGCGGCGTCAGCGCCCGGATCAACGTTGCCGGGTTCCTTGACGCCCGCGATGCCGCGCTGAGGGCACATGCCACTCAGGTCGATCCGAACGGCTGGTTTTTCGCCGTGCCGCGGGCGATTGAGCGTGAAATCTGGCCTTGGGAAGAATTCATGCGAGCCCAGCCGGCCCCTGAGCCAGGAGAGACCGAAGACGATTTGTTTGCTGGACTGCGCTAGCCAGCATCCTCCAACCGCCAGTCCAGGGCTTGGCATCAGCGCAGGGCGGCAATCATCACGGCCGTGAAGTGGCAGGTGTAACCGGCAATGGTGCAAAGGTGGAAAATCTCGTGGAAGCCAAACCAGCGCGGTGCCGGGTTGGGCCACTTGAGGGCGTAAATGACGGCCCCGGCGGTGTAGGCCAATCCGCCGGCCAGGATCAGCCAGACCAGCGCCGGACCGCCAGACCGCCAAAAGCTCGGCAAGAACCAGAGGGCTGTCCAGCCTAGAACCACGTAAATCGGAACGTAGCTCCAGCGAGGGGCTCGAAGCCACAACACCCTAATAAGGATCGCCGCCGCAGCTCCGCACCAAATCAGCCAGAGCAGCAGCCGCTCCGAACGGCCTGAGAGCAGCAGAACGCACAGGGGTGTGTAGGTGCCGGCAATGATCAGAGCGATATTCGAGTGGTCAAGGCGCCGCAGTACGCCAGAAACTGTCCGGCCCCACCGGCCCAGGTGGTAAATCGCAGAATTGGCGAAAAGCATGATGGCGCTGGCTACAAAGACCGAACTGGCTGCTTTGGCTGCCCGGCCGTGGGCCAAGGCGATCAGAACCACGCCGGAGGCGATAACCAACGGCACCATGCCAGCGTGGAACCAGCCGCGCAGCCGCGGCTTGGGCTCTACCAGCTCCGGCATGGCGGCGGGAGAAGCAAGGCTCGAAGTCACGTAACCTACGCTACCGTAAGTTCTTCAGTCCGGTAGCATTCTAAGCGCCATGCAACTCTCTGGCAGCCTTTATCGCTGGTACGAAGGTCGCCTCAAGGCGGCCTTGCCGCAGGACGCCATGCCGCGTCACGTCGGCGTAATCCTTGACGGCAACCGCCGCTGGGCCAGGGCCGCAGGCGAAGGGGCCGCCGCTGGGCACAGGGCCGGTGCAGACAAGATTGCCGAATTCCTGACCTGGTCAGAAGACGTTGGCGTCGAGATGGTGACGCTCTGGATGCTGTCGACTGACAACTTGGCCCGCCCTGCCACCGAGCTGGAGGAACTGGTCACGATTATTGAGCAGGCGGTCAGCGACTTGGCCCTGGCCGGCCGTTGGCAGGTCCAGGTGGTCGGTGCGCTTGACCTGCTGCCATACCAGACGGTCGAGCGTCTGCACGCCGCCGAGGCCGCCACCGCTGGGGTTGACGGTCTGCATGTCAACGTCGCCATTGGCTACGGCGGGCGCAAGGAGATAGCCGACGCCGTCCGTTCGCTGCTCGACGAACAAGCCAAGGCTGGCGTGACTTTGGCACAGTTGGCTCAAAAGGTCGACGTTGAACACATCGCCAAACACCTCTACACCTCCGGCCAGCCAGACCCAGACCTGGTTATCCGCACCTCCGGCGAACAGCGGCTATCAGGCTTCTTGATGTGGCAGTCGGTCCATTCGGAATTCTATTTCTGCGAGGCCTATTGGCCTGATTTCCGCAAGGTCGACTATTTGCGCGCCTTGCGTTCATTCGCCGCCCGAGAGCGCCGCCTGGGGCGCTAGGAGCCCGTAGCCTGCGCGCCGGCTGTCCGTCAATTGCCCGATGCCGCCTCCCGGTTGGGGAAAGAACCCAAAGCTCGACCTCACGGACATGGGTATTTGGTGTGGGAGACCTCATGGCCCCGTGACAGATGAGCCCACAAGCAGAAAGGCCCATAGACTGTGGGCTCATGGAAGAAACTGGGCGTGCCAAGTGGTGGCGCCATCCCGGGCCGTGGGCCGTAGCTGTGGTGGCCTTATCAGTGGGGTTTTCGGTTGGACTCGGGTTTGGCTCGCTGACCGGTGGGCGGGGCACCAACGCCGCCGAGGAAACGGCCCTGCCGTCGCCAACTATTTCTGTTCCACCAGGTGACCCGCCAGCGACCACAGAAATAGGCGGCATCATGATTGGCCAGGATGGCAAACCCGGCGGTGAAGTGCCGCCCGGCGTGGTTCAAGTCGACGTCTTTGTCGACTACATCTGCCCGTTTTGCCAGCGTTTCGATCAGCAAATGGGCGCCACGCTGTGGCAGAAATCAGCTGCCGGCGAAATCGCCCTAGTGATCCACCCACTGGGTCTGCTGGACAACTTTTCCACAACCAATTACTCATCGCGCGCGGCCGGCGCCGCAGTTACCGTGGCGGCCTTGGCGCCGGACCAATTCCGGGCTTTTGACCAGCTTCTCTGGCAAAACCAGCCGCCAGAAAACGGCCCCGGACTTAGCGACGAGGAACTGGTTGACTTGGCCAAAGAGGCCGAGGTGCCGCTCGATGTGGTGGCGGTGATCCCGACCATGCCGTATGCCGACTGGGTGGCGCAGAAGACCCAGCTAGTGGCCTCGGTCGAGGGCTTTCAGGGCACCCCTTTGGTCACGCTGTCCCTGCCGGGTGGCCAAATGTGGCAGTTCGACTGGTCACAGACTGACCTCGACCAGGCCCTGGCCAACGTCAAAGCCGGGTTGCCCCCAGCCCCGGCTCAGGACGAAACTGTCCCCGAACCAGTCCCCGAAGAAATGCCCTAGGCAGCCACCCAACCCTGATCCAATGGCTGCAGAAGCCACGCTGGACCCAAGGCATTGACCAGAGTAGCCAAACAGCCAGCGGCCAGGCGGTGCCACTAGACTGACCGTCCATGGCCAACAATGCCCACCACCCCAGGTCCACAGCCAAACCAAGGCGACGTCGAGTCGCCGCTCTGTTCGCCCTGGTGGCGGCAGTGGGCTTGTCAATGCCACTAGCCTCCTGCTCGTCCAAAGACGAAAGCCCTCCGGCCGAGACCAACACCCCTGAGGCCAGACCCACCGAGGCGACCCCGACCGAGACGACCGAAGCGCCGCCATCGGACGCGCCAGATGCGCCGCCGGGCGCTACCCCGATCGGTGGCATCACGATTGGCCAAAACGGCGAGCCGGGCGGTCCGGTGCCCAATGACGCCGTCCAGGTGGACGTCGTCACCGACTACATCTGTCCTTGGTGCAAGCACATAGAAGACCTCTTGGGTGAGCAACTGCGCACGATGTCAGCGGCCGGCGAAATCATTTGGGTGGTCCACCCACTGGGGTACCTCGACACTTTTTCAGAAGATGAGTATTCGACCCGCGCCGCCAACGCGGCCGTGACCGTGGCGGCCTTTGCTCCAGCCAAGTTCCTCGACTTCGACGCGCTTTTGTGGGAAAACCAACCAGCCGAAGGCGGCCCCGGCCTCTCCGATGCCAAGCTTGCCGAACTGGCCAAACAAGCCGGGGTGCCGGCCGATGTAGTGGCCAAACTGCCTGAACAGCCGTTCGCCGAATGGGTCATCCAGTCGACCGCGACGGTGACCACGGCTGAGGGCTTCAAAGGCACCCCTTGGGTTTTGTTGTCCTACCAGGGTGGGAAAATGTACCCCTTTGCCAATTGGACCACCGACCCCTTAGAGCAGGCTGTAGCAAAGGTCAAAGCCGGCCAGGCGCCCTAGCGTTCGGCTGGGCGGTGTTCCGGCCAGACCCGGCCAGTCAGATGGCCTGATTGGCTGGCTCAGGTGAGTCTTGGGCCGGTTTCGCTTCGGGGCTGGCGGCCTCAATCCGGGCCTTGGCCTGGTCAAGCCATTCCTGGCAGCGGGCGGCCAGCTGTTGGCCGCGTTCCCATTGGGCTAGTGCCTCTTCTAGGGATTGCGAACCGGACTCAAGCGCTTGGACCACCTGTATCAACTCGGCCCGGGCCTGTTCATAGGTCATTTCCTGCGGCTTGATGGCCTGGCTCATTTTCGTCTCCCGTTTTCGACCTTGGTTGCTGTTGCCGCCAATGTGCCTTTGGCCAGGCGGAGTCTAAGTTTGGTGCCCGGCGGGGCCTGTTCCACTTGGGTCACCAATTGGCCGTCTTCCGCCACCACCAAGGCGTAACCGCGGTCCAAGGTGCCCTGCGGCGACAGGGCGGCTAGTTTGGCCACCAGAGTGGCGACGCCGGCCACTTGAATGGTCAAGATCCGCTCCAGGGTGCTGGTCGAGTCGGTCGCCAGCGCCGCGATCTCCTGCCGCCTGGCGGCGATGATCCACTGAGGATCAGCCAAGACGGGCCTTGATTTGGTGGCCGCTAGGCCTTGGCGTTCGCTGGCTAGCCGCCGCTGAAGTGCCGCCGTCATGCGGCTGATCGCCTGGTTGACCCCGGTCGCCTCGTAAGCGGCGTTAGGCACCAGGTGTTTGGCGGCGTCGGTAGGGGTGGCTGCCCTATAGTCCGCCACCAGGTCAAGTAGGGGGGAATCGGCTTGGTGGCCGATGGCGCTGACAATCGGCTTGTGGGCATTGGCGACTGCTCGGATCATGGCCTCGTCGCTGAATGGCAGCAGGTCTTCGACCGCGCCGCCGCCGCGAGCTATGACGATGACTTCGACCTTGGGGTTGTTCTCGAGTCTGGCCAGGGCTTGGCAGATTTGGTCGGTGGCGGTAAGACCTTGGACGGCAACTTCTTCGATAGCAAACTCGACACTGGGCCAGCGGGCGGTGGCGACGGTGATGACGTCCTTTTTTGCATCCGAATCCCGGCCCGTAATCAGGCCCACCAACCCCGGGGCGAAGGGCAGTGGTTTCTTGCGGTCTTGGTCGAAGAGGCCCTCGGCTGCCAGGGCGCGTTTACGCTTTTCAATCTGGGCCAGCAAATGACCAATACCGGCCAGGCGGATTTCCCTGACCTTGAAGGAGAGCCGGCCTCGCTTGACCCAGAATTCCGGCTTGGCGTTGACGACCACCTTGTGGCCCTGCTGAAGCTCCAGTCCGCTCAACACCCCGGTGAACATGGTCAGGTCAACCGAGGCGTCCTGGTTAGGGTCGCGCAGCACGGCGTAGGCCATTGAGGCGCCGGGGCGATGGTTGAGTTGGACTACTTGGCCTTCCATCCAAACCCAGCCCAGCTTCTCGACCCAGCCTTTGACGTGGCCGGAGACAACATGGACCGGCCACGGTTGTTCAGGACTAGACGCCGCCATGCCCAAACCCTCTCAAATCGTGCCCTGGCCGTGTGATGGACGCACCGACGGCGGACCAATCCGCCCTACCATTGACTTCCGTGACTAGATCGAACCCCCGGAGCCAGCCATCTGACCCGAACCTTGGGTCCAGGCAGCCTGCGTGGGCCGCATCTTCGCTGGTAGATGCTTCGAGTCAACTGTGCTCGGACCGGGCGGAGCCCGTTGGTCAGCGCCCTGCTGGTCACGTCCTGCTGGCCTCGCCTCGAGGCTACTGCGCCGGGGTTGACCGGGCTGTGGTGACAGTTGAGCGGGCCCTGGACCTGTACGGGCCGCCCCTTTATGTGCGCAAAGAGATTGTCCACAACTCCCAGGTGGTGGCGCGTTTGGCTGGGCGAGGTGTGGTCTTTGTGCCCGAGCTCGACCTGGTTCCCCCCGGCGCGCGGGTGGTCTTTTCCGCCCACGGGATCGCGCCGGCAGTGCGCGACCAGGCGGCCGCCCTTGGGCTGTTGACCATCGACGCCACCTGCCCACTGGTGACCAAAGTCCACCGCGAGGTTGGCAAGTTCGCCGCCCGGGACCTCTCGATTGTGCTGGTTGGGCACGCCGGACACGAAGAAGTCGAAGGCACGGCCGGCGAGGCGCCGAACCGGATCACGGTCGTCTCTTCGCCGGGTCAGGTCGACCAGATCGAGCTGAAAGACGAGTCAAAGGTGGCCTGGCTGTCGCAGACGACCTTGTCGGTTGACGAGACGGCCAAAGTGGTCTCGAAGCTGCGGCACCGGTTTCCGGCACTAACCGACCCGCCTTCTGACGACATCTGCTATGCCACCCAAAACCGGCAAAACGCGGTCAAACTGATCGCCGGCCGGGCCGAGGTAGTAGTTGTAGTCGGCTCGGCCAACTCCTCCAACTCTGTCCGGTTAGTCGAGGTCGCCCTCGAGAACGGCGCGGCGGCAGCCCACCGGGTCGATTCGGCCAATGAGCTCGATCCAGCCTGGCTGGCCGGCGTCAAGGTTGTTGGGCTGACCTCTGGCGCCTCGGTGCCAGAAGTGCTGGTAGACGAGGTGCTGGCCCGGCTAGCCGAGCTGGGATTTGGTCAAGTCGAAGAAGTGGCCACATCAGCCGATGCTCTGGCCTTCGCGCTGCCGCGAGAACTGCGCCTGGATTTGGTCAAGGCCGGGTTGCCGGTCGAACAGTTGCCGCACCGCGCTTAGTAGCTGTCAGCCATTCACTTATGCATCAACCACCGACATGGTTGGCGCTAAGGTGGGCGGCGTGGCACTGACAATCGGCATAGTTGGCCTGCCCAACGTGGGCAAATCAACCCTGTTCAACGCCTTGACGCGGAACCAGGTCCTAGCGGAAAACTACCCATTCGCCACCATCGAACCCAATGTCGGTGTGGTGCCGCTGCCCGACCCGCGGCTAGAAGTGCTGGCCGGGGTCTTCAATTCGCCAAAGACCATTGCTGCCACTGTCTCGTTCGTCGACATCGCCGGTATTGTGCGCGGCGCCTCGACCGGAGAGGGCCTAGGCAACCAGTTCCTTTCCCACATTCGCCAGGCGGACGCGATTTGCCAGGTCATCCGGGTCTTTGGCGACGGCGACGTGGTCCATGTCGAGGGCCGGGTCGACCCAGCAGACGACATCGAGATCATCAACACCGAGCTGATGCTGGCGGACCTGCAAACCCTCGAAAAGGCCATCGCGCGTCTAGAAAAGGACGTCAAGATCAAACGTGGCGACCCAGCTGAACTGGCGGCGGCCCTGGCGGCCAAGGAGTTGCTCGATGCCGGAACCACGCTTGACAGTGCTGCTCACCAAGGCTTGATAGACCTTGAGCCTCTGCGTGAACTGTCGCTGATGACGGCCAAGCCCTTTCTGTACGTCTTCAACTCTGACGATTCGGTTCTGGAATCACCCGAGCGGGTCAGCCAGCTGCGCCAGCTGGTGGCGCCGGCCGAGGCCATCATCATGGACGCCAAATTCGAGGCTGAGCTGATCGAACTAGACGACGATGACGCCTTGGAGCTGCTGGCGGAAACTGGGCAAAGCGAGCCCGGACTGGCCACTTTGGCCCGGGTCGGTCTCGAAACGCTGGGGCTGCAAACCTTCCTCACGGCTAATTCGACAGCGGCCCGGGCCTGGACCATCCCGCGCGGCTGCACGGCGCCACGGGCGGCTGGGGTAATCCACACCGACTTTGAGCGCGGTTTCATCAAAGCCGAGGTCATTGGTTTCGATGAATTGGAGGCGATCGGTTCGCTGCCCGAGGCTCGCGCCCAAGGAAAGCTACGGATCGAGGGCAAAGACTACCTTGTGCAAGAAGGCGATGTAATCGAATTCCGCTTCAATGTCTAGCCCCAAGTTCGGAGGCAATGGAATCGCTGGCGACCTCCAGCACGGACCAGCTAACCGAATCGATTAGCATGACGACTGGGGGATAGTCCCGGTAACCCACGACTGCCCACGCCGCTACACCGTAGTATTCACCCAGGGGTAGCATCACCTCTGTGCCGGTTCCGGAAATGTCCGGTCTATTTTGGAGAAAACCTTCCACTGCCACGGCAGATTTGAAATCCACTCCGTCCGGTGTCCAGACGTATTTGACATCAACCTCTGCCGGCGCCCATTCGCCGGGCGTCACCACAGCGGTCCCTCCGAGCCTGATGTCACCTTCCAGCTTTGGTGGCGCCAGGTTCTCAATTGGGTTGTCTGGGTTTACGGGAATGTCCCAAAACCCAGCAAAGTGTTTGTGCTCATCTGGGTCGCAACGGCCCTGCGGGAGCATCCACAGCCCAAGCCTGGCTCCAGCCATGGCGGGTGTGATTTCCAGGGTCTGTCCCCTAATTTCGTAAGAGCCACTGCCGTAGTTCGGCTCCGCCACAATCCATAGCCACGACTTCGGTTTGCAGCCCCAGGGCAGGCGCACGCTACCCTGGGTGGCTTTGACGGTTTCACCAGAGGCAATGTGGCCTGTAACAGCTAGCATCTGCGGTTTCCTTAGGTACCAAATGGTCACGCCGGCCACCACCAGAGCGCCCACCAGGGCAAAGACCAGCCAGCGGCGGCTCTTTTGGGTTAGCCGCTTGGCCCAGGTTGTCAGGCGCCGGTCACGGGTCAAAACTGACCTCCTCAATGAGGTAGGCCAGCGGCTGGTAGTTGCGGAATGACACGACCGCCCACACGGCAATGGTATTCGTCTGATCCTCAGCAAAGGTCAGTGCGGGGGGATCTTCCGAAATGTTAAGAAACATGCTGTAACCGGCCATCGCGGCGTTTAGAGCCAAAGCCTCATTTTCGTTCTCAGAATGCAATCTGTCTCCCCAGACGTAGACCACGTCGGCAGCGCTGGGATGCCAAGTACCTGGCACAATCTGGGCCGTGCCACCGGCGCGCAAATCCCCCTCCAGGCGGGGAGGGGTCAGGTTTCTGATGGTGTCTTCAGTGTTGACCTGAATTTCCCAACTAGCCTCGTAGGCAAAAAACATGCCCGGGCACATGCCGTATGGCCGCATGGTCAGTTCCAGTCTAGTGCCGGCCATCATTGGCGTAATCTGAAACGATTCACCCTGGACAGAGTATCCGTCTCCGAGCCAACCGCCATGCGACACTTTCCATTCGAACGAACCAATGTCGCATTCCTGCGGCAGCTTGAGATCCACCAGGGACGCTCGCACGGTGTTACCTGGCGCTAATTCGCCTTCTGCTGCAATTTTGGGCGTAGCCCGCCAGTCATTCCGCAAGGGTTTTTCGTCATTTGAGGCAAATAGGATCAGCCCAAAAACACCCGCCAATAACAGTGGCCCCAGCCAAGCGACTTTCCTTGGGGGACCGCCCGTGTGCCGATGGTTGATCATGGCGGACCACCACTTCGAACTATCTGGGTTAGCCATGCGGCCATCAGCCTTCGTGTCGCTCGCTTCTGCCTGGCCATTAGCTGTTCCAGTCCGGCGGTTTCACTGGTCGATGAACGGATTGATGATGGTGAGAGTCTGTTCAACGACCAAACCGTGTTGCAGATCCTCGGACAAGAGCGTGTCGCAGCCGGCCATGAGGGCGGCGGCCACAACCATTGAGTCCCACCATGACAGGGAATACCTTTCGGCCACCTTCCAGGCGCGCCGAAACAGTTCGATGTCTGGCTGGACAGGGTCCCACGTGGTAAAGGATTCGACATCGGCCTGAGCGGCGGCGGTCTCCCGGGCCAACTCGTCGCCCCGAGTCGCCACCGCATAGAACTCCGCCAGAATTTGGGTGGAAATCCGACCCCGCCTGGACTGAGCCAGTTTCCGCAGCCAGTCGGTGGCGATGGCGTTTTTGCGCGCGTCTGTGTTGTCGCGAAAACAAACCAGGATGTTGGTGTCGACAAAAACCAAGCCTTCTGGCGTCATTTCGTAACCGGCCGGTCGTAGATTTCGGCACGGGTTGGAACGGTCCGGCCGTCGTCGCGCTCGGGCAGTCGAAGGTAGGGGCCACGAGCGAATAGGTCGGTCATGGCCTGGTGAAAGTGGTCTTGGTCGCTGAACCGCTCGGCCAGGACCTGCCCAACAAACCGGGACATACTCAAATTGTGGTTGGCGGCTTCGATGCGCAGCCGTTTCAGCACTTCGGCGCTAGCGGTGATTGTGACATTTGGCACCATGAACCCCCTGTTCAATCACGAACCTAGTGTGCCACGAAGTTCGTGGCACCAGGCACCTGGTACCAAGCTGGCGGCGATCTTGGCCCCTCCGGCTTTGTGACGACCTGGTCGAAGCTGGTCTTGGCATCCTGCGAACCGGCTGCCGCACCAAAGGGGCCTGCCGTCGCCAAGTCCCCGGCCGGCATCGGCGGGAGGCTAAGGTGGTACGCCGTGGCTCTTACCATCGGTATTGTTGGGCTGCCCAATGTGGGTAAGTCCACCGTCTTCAACGCCTTGACCAAGAACGATGTGCCGGCGGTGAATTATCCCTTTGCCACCGTCGAGGCCAACGTCGGCGCGGTCGATTTGCCTGATTCGCGCCTGGCGGTATTGGCGGAGATCTTCGACTCGGCCAAGATCACCCCAGCGACCGTTTCGTTCGTGGACATTGCTGGCCTTGGACGTGGCTCGTCCAGGGGCGAGGGTCTGGGCAACCAGTTTTTGGCTTCAATCCGCGAGGCTGACGCGATTTGCCAGGTCATTCGGGTCTTTGAGGACGGTGACATTGTCCACGTGGAAGGCCGGGTCGACCCGGCGGCCGACATTGACATCATCAACACCGAGCTGATCCTGGCGGACCTCCAGACCCTCGAGAAGGCCATTCCGCGCCTGGAAAAGCAGGTCAGGATCAAACAGGGCGACCCGGCAGAACTTGCGGCGGCCCAACAGGCCAACGACCTGCTCGACTCCGGTACCACCCTTCACGCCGCCGCCCAGCAAGGCACCTTTGATCCCGCGCCGTTGCGCGAGCTGACATTGATGACGACCAAACCTTTCCTCTGCGTGTTCAATGCCGACGATGCCGTATTGGGCTCGAGCGAAAAGCGTGCCTTTCTGCGTGGTTTGGTTGCCCCGGCCGAGGCCATTATTCTCGACGCCAAATTCGAAGCTGAGCTGGCCGTGCTCGATGCGCCAGACGCGGCCGAATTGCTGGCTGAGTCTGGGCAAAAAGAACCGGGCCTAAACACCCTGGCCCGGGTCGGTTTTGCCGCCCTTGGCTTACAGACCTATCTGACCACTGGACCGGACGAGACCCGGGCTTGGACAATTCGGAAAGGTGCCACCGCACCGCAAGCCGCCGGCGTAATCCATACCGATTTCGAACGGGGTTTCATCAAGGCGGCCGTGGTCAGCTACGAGGATCTGGTTGAACTAGGTTCCCTGGCCGAGGCCCGCTCCCACGGCAAGTTACGCCTAGAGGGCAAGGACTACGTCATGCAAGAAGGCGATGTGGTCGAATTCCGCTTCAACGTTTGACCAGGTCACAGGGCCGGGGGACCCCCTGGTCACGGTCCTCGCCCCTGCGCCCGTTGGCCGCTGGCCCCTGGCCCGCGCCTTGGGACGGGCCCTAGGGTTGATTGTGTTGCCATCCATGACAGCTGGACGGCACGGGGACAGATGTCGCCAGGTATTAGGCAAGGACGGGGCTGGTAGACCGTGGACGCACTTGATATTGGCATGTGGGTGGCCGGATTTGGCTTGCTTGGAATAGGCGTTTTCCGGGTGCTCAGTCGCTACTTCGCCAAGAAGAACTGCACAGTGCAGGCCCAGGGCCGTGTTACCTCCATGCGCGTAGATGTCAACCTAGGGGCAGGTGACGACCCATCGACCACCACCCGTTACGTCAAATATGAGTACTCGGCGGAAGGCTCCCGTGTTGAAAAAAGACGCCGGGTTTCCTGGCTGCAGTACCGGCGGCTGGATGAAGGCCAGGTGGTGACCGTCTTCTATCAACCGGATAACCCGAAACGTCACTACGTGGCCGAGATCAAACACCGCTGGTTCATCACGGCACTTTTCATCGCGGGCGGAGCCCTATTCCTGTTTGCCGCGATTTAGCCGTTCGAGGGCCTAGGGGGCTGGTGAACAATTCCCGCCGGCTGCGGTCGCCCCCAGGCGGCGCCTCGCTTCGTTGTCGGCCGTACCCCGTTAGCCCTGCTAGCGGGGCAGACCTCCGCCTTGCGATGCATCACCTGGTGACGATCCTCGTTTCGGCGCGCATTATTCACCAACCCCCTAGGCGCGCACCTTGGCGGCGAAGCTGGCAATGGCCTCTGGGTCAACCTGGTCGACATCGGTCTTAGTCTTAGCGACCCGGCGAATAATGAAGCGTTCGGCTTTGTTCAGCTTGTCGAACTGGAACCGCCCGGCGAAAAAGACAGCAGCCTTGGCCTGGTCATGCAGGGCTTGCGGAAAGGCTGTGGCCAGTTCCTTGGCGCGCGTGTCTTGTCCTTGCTCCATGCCGCATACGAACAACGCCAACTGTTGGCCAGACGGGTCAAACCCCTCAGCAAACTGCCTCATGGCCTTGACCGGCTGACCGGCGTAGATGGCCGTGCCAAGGACAATGGTGTCGTAGCCATCCAAGGACGCCGGGCCCTCGGTTAGGTCAAACAAGGCGGTGTCTTCGCCCAGTTCCGTCGCCAACAGTTGGGCGATGTCCCCGGTGGTGCCATGCTTCGAGGCATACACAATCGCGGTTGTCATAGTGTCCATCCTGCCGGATTCTGACCCAGCCCGTCCCCATCCCTCGAGACACTATGTGGTGATTGGCTGGGTTGGTTTGGTGGTTGGACAATAGTGGCGGCGGGGCTGGTGCCCCGCCGCCTTCAAGTCGAAGAGTTTTGAAAGGACTCGACTCATGGATCATCGTA
>WQXJ01000020.1 GCA_009784895.1 Micrococcales bacterium
AAGGCCCTGAGGCACTTGTTGATCCGGATGTTGACGGGGCAACGATGTGCCGTGCCTCTGCCGGCGACCACGATGCCGTACACAACTGCTGGAGTTATCCACAGCCCATGGCGTGACGCGTCTTGGCCGGGCAAGCTGGATGGATGAGCGCTCGCCGACCTCGGCTCACTTGGGGCTGAGCACCGTGATGCCGAGCGCTTGGCAGGCCTCGATCATTCGCATGTCGTAGGTGACAATGGCGTCGGCATTGAGATCGATCGCAGCGGCGATGTGCAGGGCGTCAAGGCTGCGCAGGGTTGGATGCGGCAGCAGCGCTGCCTGCCGGTAGGTCGAACGGTCAGGTGTGGCCAGATCGAAAAGTGCGAGGATCGCGGCCACGTCGCCGCCGGAAGCACCGACCCGGACCGCGACGCGGCCCAATTCGGTCTCCAACAAATCACTGGAGACTGTCTGGTGCTTTGGATCGCCGAGTTCAGCAATGAGCGCAGCGCTTTCCGGCTCAGATACCAGAAGTTTCACCGCAGCCGAGCTGTCGACGTAGCGTCGCATCAGATTCGGTCCGCCCGCAGCTCATCGAGGATCTCTAAGGCCGGTGTGTCGCCGGCCGGGTGGAGTGGAAAACCGTCAAATCCGCGTCTGGTGGCCGGCCGGGTGATGGGCAGGCGCGTCGGTTGTGACGCCGGAGTAAGCGATCCGATTGGCGTCCCGTTGCTCGTCAAAGTGAACGACTCCCCAGCTCGGAGCCGTCGCATGATGTCTGCCGAGCTATTACGCAGTTCACGCTGCGAGATCACCGTCGTCATGACGCTAGCGTAGCACAGTGCTACCGGCCAGTCTGATCCCTTGGTGGACTGCCAAACGTATCCGCGAGCCGTGCTGGATTCAGTGGTCAGTCGTTGGTGAGCGCGTTGCCGCTGGCGTCGCACTGCATGACCCGCTGGTAGGCCGACAGTTCAGTTTTGACGTCCTTAGACGGATCGGACTGCAACAGTTTGAATTGCAGCCGGCAATACTCCTGCCGCTCTGTTTGGCAGTCGGGAGTGAACGGCTGGCCGGTTTGCCCGCAGCCATTTTTGACCGCTTGGGACAGGGCGCTCCTGACCTGGTCCAAGCTGACATCCTCGGCCTGACTGCAGGCGGCCAGCAGTAGCGCCGCGGCCGCCAGCGCCAAGCCGCGCCGAACCGCCAGGGGCACTGTTCCAGCACCCCTGGCGAGCGGTTTTTGGTCTTGACGGTCCCCGGACACTGCGGACGGTGGGACCGGGTTTACTTGATGATCCGGAGGCTGATCGGATACCGGTAGGCCGTGCCCTTGTTGGCTGCCATGGCGCCCATGATGCCAAAGACCAGATTAGCGACAAAAATGGCGGGAAGCAGAATCCACATAACGAAAAAGAGAGGCGGGAAGATCAAGATGAGAAGGAACGAGACTATGCCAGCCGCAACAAAAGCAATGGCCACCGTGATCTGGAAGTTCAGGGCTTCTTTGGCTTGGTCATCGACAAAGCGACTCCGGGCTTTGAAAACTAGCCAGATGATCAGCGGGGCCACAAAGTTAGAGGGAATTCCGCCAGCGTGGGCCAGAGTGGCCCAAAGCCGTTCTTCGTCTGGCCGCAGCGGCGGAGCCTGACCAGCAGGCACACCAGGCGGTGGGTACTGCCCACCCTGCGGCGGGTAGGGCTGACCGGGCGGCGGCCCTTGGGGCGCAGGCGGCGGGTAGCCGGGCGCACCCTGTGGCGGGTACTGCCCACCAGGTGGTGGTCCCTGCGGCGGAGGCGGCGGCCCCTGCGGCGGCGGCCCCTGGGGAGGTGGCCCCTGCGGCGGAGGCGGCGGTGCCGGTGGGATGTTTGACATTGGATGCTCCTTGCGACTCTTCGGGCTAACCCCAGGAGCCTAACGCCAATGCAGGCCCCGGGTCTAGCAACCTGGTTGATCAGACGGCTACCTGAGACCGTGGCGCAGGCGGCTGGCCTGCTCCTGGGTAGCAAATTGGCGGTAACGCGGCAAGAACTTGTCCCAGTCAATGGCGTGGGCGTCGATCTCCGGGCCGTCAATGCAGGCGTGTTTACGCACCAGCCGGTCACCTTCGATTACGGGCACCATACAGGCCCCGCACATGCCTGTGGCGTCAACCATAATCGAGTTCAGCGAGGCCACAGTCTTGACCTCAAAACCCCTGGTCAAGTCGGCCACCGCCCGCATCATCACAGCCGGCCCAATGGCGATGACTTCGCCGATGCCGGCGCCTGAGCCAGTCTTGGCCGCCTTCAGTAGGTCTTCGAGTGGGTTGGTGACGAAACCCTCGACCCCGAAGGAGCCGTCATTGGTGGTGTAGATGACCTCAAGCAGATCACCGAATTCGGCCCGTAGCGATTCGATTCGTTCTTCTGCTCCATCCCAGAACATCAGATCCTTGGTTCTGAAACCGGCGATTAGCACGCAGTGGTTACCCAGCCGCAGGTGTTCGCGCAAAATCGGGTAGACGGGAGGAAGACCCAGACCACCGGCCACAAACACGACTCGGTCAGCGTCGTAGCGGTGCAGCTGCGACGGCTGGCCCAAGGGACCGGCCACCCCAGCCGCCGTTTCGCCCACCGCCAAGGCGTTGATCTGGTGCGAAGAGGTGCCAACCGCCTGGACCACCAAAGTGATGGTGCCAGCCTGGGCATCCCAATCGGCCAGGGTCAGCGGTATCAGCTCGCCGACTTCTGCCACCGGCAGCAGCCGGACAAACTGTCCAGCCTGGGCTGCCGCCGCGATCACCGGCGCGTGAATGACCAGCTCCTCGATGCCCTCAGACAAATGGGTTTTGGCCAGGACAACCGCCCTGGCGGCACCGGTCTGGGAGTAGCGCCCGGCACTGGCCACCATGGCCTTGACCTGATCCAGCTCCAACTCCGGTAGGGCCTGGATCTCGCGGGCGGCACTTTGACCATCGCCGGCCGCCAAAATGGCGGTCGAACCGCCCCGCGCGGCATCGCCACCGGTGTAGACACCGGGAACTGAGGTTTCCTGCGACCCGTCGGCTTCCAGTTCGATTGAACCCCAGCTGGACACGGCCAAGCGCGGTTCAGAGTCCTTGATGATGGGGTTGGCTGAGTTACCTAAGGCCATGATCACCAGGTCAGTTGGCATATAGGTGGTCTCACCTGTGGCCACTGGCCGCCGCCGGCCAGAATCATCGGGTTCACCCAGCTCCATGATGCCAACCGTGGCCCCGGTCACAAACGAAGTCGCCTCGTCGCCATGGAACTCAGTCGGCGCGCGCAGCGTCGCCACTATGACGCCTTCTTCGATGGCGTGTTCAAGTTCCTCGACCCTGGCCGGCATCTCGGCTTTGGTGCGGCGGTAGACAATCTGAACGTGGCCGCCCAGCCGGCGGGCGGTGCGGGCCGCATCCATAGCGGTGTTGCCACCGCCAATCACCATGATCTCTTTACCGGCTACGGCCGGCAAAGGTGTCTCGGTGTCATCGCTGGCCGCGCCCATCAAATTGACCCGGGTCAAGAACTCATTGGCAGACATCACGCCAACCAGGTGTTCGCCCGGCACGTTCATGAACTTGGGCAGCCCGGCGCCGGAACCAACAAAGATCTTCCAAAAACCGGCCTGGGCCAATTGCTCCAGGGTGGCGGTCTTGCCCACCACAAAGTTGGTCACAAACCGCCCACCGAGCAGGCGGATCTTCTCAACGACATCGTCGATCAGGGCGTTGGGCAAACGGAACTCGGGGATGCCGTAGCGCAGCACGCCGCCCAGTTCGTGGAAGGCCTCGAATACCGTCACCGGGAAACCGTCGCGGGCCAGTAGGTAGGCCGCGATCAAACCGGATGGACCCGAACCGACAATGCCGACAGGCGGTTTGGTGGCGACCTGCCACGGGTCGGAGACACCGGCGAAACGCTCGGCGTTGGCGTTGGGGTGGACCTGCTTGTCCCATTCAGCTAAGAACCATTCGACCTGACCAATGGTCATGGCGGTCTTATGCAAGCAAACGCCCTGGCACTGTAGTTCTTGCGGGCAAACCCGGCCGGTCACATTGGGCAGCGGATTGGCCTGCTCAAGCATTTTGACCGCCTGGTCAAACCGGCCCTCGCCAATTAGCCCAAACATCTCCGGAATGTCAATTTTGACCGGGCAACCCCCCACCGGGTCGCGTTTGCCGGTAATCAGCTCGCCAATGACGCAGTTCTTTTCAGCGCATTGTTTGTCCCGCAGCGCCTCTAGCCACACGAACAGCTCGCATTCACGCAGCGTGAAACCTAGGGCCTGGTAACCCAAGTAGCCGGTGTTGACCAGGGATGAATCCTTGACCCGTTCTTCCGGTGGGCGGATGTAGGGCGGAATGGCGTTATTGGCCGGCCACTGCTCGCTTAGTCCATCGAACATGGGGTAGCGGTCAGATAGGTGGCTATCCAAACCCCGGATAAAGGCCCGTTTCTTGCCCACCGGCAAATTCCACAAGAACCGCAGCATGACGGTCGCGACATCGCCGCCAGCCAGCAGCATGTCCCAGATCCGCAAGGTCAGTTCCTTGGAAATGTCGCGCTGCTTGAACTCCCAAGCCACCGCCGCCATGCCCTGCTCCAGGAAGACATTGCGGAAAGCCCGCGGCTCAACGGCCAGAGCCTGTTCCAGCACCGTCACCTGGTTGCGGAATTGGCGCACCTGCGGGCTGGCACCGAGCTCGTCCAGCGCCGCCCGGTCAGCCTCAAGCTCGGCCCGGGCTGTTTCCCAGCGTTGAATCTGGTCGCTCACTGGATGATCTCCGCATCGCAATTGGCTTTGACCCGCTTGATACGCCGCGCCATTTCTGCGTCGATCACCACCGAGTCGATTGCGCCTTCAATCATTCGGCCCACTATTTGCGGTGCACCGTCGACCAAAATGGTGGTCTTCTCGAATAGCGCTGGCAGCTCCTGGTAGCAGGTGGCGCAGTCGTTGCATTTGGGCAGGTCAGCCGGATCGAGCCAAACCGGGTAGTCGCATGGGCTGGTCCCGTCCGATGCCGGTGCCTCAGCGCCCGGGCCAGGGCCAGCTGGTGCGGCTTGGGCGGGGCTGCCAACCCCGATCGAGGCGGCTAGCCCAGTAGTTGGAGCGGCCGAGGAAGTGGCCAGGTCAGCCATGGCCGCCGCGATCTGGTCGAGCGACTGCTCGCGCGCGTCCAAGGCCTCGCTGTACTGGGCCTCAAGGGCTTTGACATGGGCCAGGTGCTCGGCGTTGGCCAGGGCTTGGTCGCGTCCGGCCAGCAGCCGCAGCGTCAACCAGAAGCGCTTACGTTCCTCAACCAACTCGACCATGGCTTCCGAAACCGCCACTTTGATCAGCCGTTGGCGCTTGTCGGTCGAGTAGATGAAGGCCACTTTGCCCAAGCGCTGGTCCGGCGGCAGTTCGATGAATTCGGCCAGCGGAATGGCCTGTTCTTCGACCTCAGGGCGCAGTTTGGAGAACTGTTTGGCGAAGCGGATCTCACCTAAGGCGAAATCGGCCGGAGTCAAAGGCGCTTCGAGTAGCTGGGTCTTGCCCTCAGCATCGACATGCTGGATGTTGTGGCTGGCCCAGATCTGGTCCATAGCCGGGTTGCCGTCCAGGGACAACCGCTCCGGCAACGACTCGCCACGGGCCGGGTCGTGCACAAACATTGGCGCCATCCGCGATTCGACCGCGATCCGGCCGCGCTCGGCTGAGAGTTCCTCGCTGAAGCCGTTCTCCGTACCGCACGGGGTGAAGAGCTGGATCACTCCGGCGCCGCCTTGGTAGGCCAACAAACCGGCCGCGGCGGCAAAGAAGTGGCTGTGCAGAGCCGAACAAGTGGCGGCGACATAAACCGAAGGATGGAACAGGGCGATCAGCCCAAGCTCCTTGCGGGCCTCACGTTTGCCAGCATGAGCCTTGCCATAACGAGCCAGGTCGGCATCTTGACCGGTGTAGCTAGCGGTCGAGGCCTGGCCACCAGTGTTGGAGTAACCACCGGTGTCCAGCACCACCGTCTTGATCGGAACACCGTTAGCCAAGACCCGCGACAAGGCACCAAAGCCAATGTCATAGGCGGCACCGTCACCACTCATTGACACCAAGGCTGGCATCAGGGCCGCCTCGGCCGGGGTGAAGTCACGCCAATCCAATGTCGCCAGGGCGGCGGCCAGGTCCGGGGTGTAGGCGTCATCTAGCTCCGCCGCAGCCAGGCGGGTGGCCCTGACCTCACCGACCAATTGGCTGGCCAAACCCTCGTAGATGCCGGCCGCCAGCGGCTGGGCGTCTTGGAACAGCGAATTCACCCACGGGTCGGGGTAGGGGTTGAACGGCATGGTCGAGGCGTAAACCGAAGAACAGCCGGTCGAATTGGCGTAGACCACCGGAGCCGGGCCGGCACCTGTGGGGCCGGCCTCGTAGTTGAACAAACACCGATCCAAGGTTTCGATCAGATTGGCGATGCGCTCAGCCCGCCCGGCTTGGTCAGCCTCCAGCCCATCAAGCTTGGCCTTGAGCTGATCAATCAGCTCGGTCAGCTTGGCCACATGCTGGCCGCGTTGGGCCTTGCCTTGGGCGTGGCAAATGGTTGAAATCAGGTGAATCGGTGTGACCTCACCACAACCACGGCAAGCCCCGTGGCCGCCGGTCATCGAATAGTAGGCCGTGTGGTCCAACAGCAGCCGCTTGAAGTCGCCCTCTTCCAGAGCCCCGGCCGTGAAGCGCTGCGGCGTATTGGGCAGGGCCGTCATCGCTTCGAAGCGAGCCTGGATCAAGTCAAGGATCGAGCCATCCTGGTCCACAGTGTGCAACACCCCTGGGCCACAAACGTCAACGCATTGCATACAGCCGGTGCACTTCCAAGGATCGACTACCACCGAAAGCAGGCCACCGCTGCCGGCCCGCTCCTTCTCCATGGCATCGAAGAACGGCCTGGTCCGGGCGACCGGGAAGGCGGCCAAGTGTTCGACCAGAGCATCGATGTGCTTGGCGATAAGTTGATCATCACCCAAGGCGCTGGCCGCCGGACGCAAAATCTCAGGCCAAGTGCCGGCATCGGGCGTCTCCAGCAGCAGACGGCGCGCCTCCGCGCCCCAGGCGGGTACCAGGCCATCAAGCTTGGTCCTTTGGGCCGGCGGCGGCGCGATCGCGGCGATGGCGCTGGTTAGCAGGTCATGCAGCTCATGAACCGTGTTAGGGATGGCCGTATCAGGGCAAGCAATGGCGCATTCGAGGCAGCCGGTACAGCCTTCAGGCGTGAATAGCGGCACCTCGCGGCGGAAAATGCCTTTATCTTTGCCGGCGCCAGTGGCCGGTGGCATAAACAACCCGGTGCCAGGAAGTACCGGGGTTTCGGCAATGGTGCCCTCTTTGAAAGGCGTGCCAACAGCAGTGTTGAAGTAGTCCGGGTCAAACAAGGCCTGAGGGCGCACCGCCGTGGCGGACAGAGACATGGCCGCACTCAAGGCCACAGTGCGCTGTTGGCGGCGCTCAGTGGCGGATTCAGCCGTCACCAGCTCGTCGTAGTTGACCCGCTCGGTGGCCTCGCTGGCCGCTTCGATTACGGCCATATTGGAGTCGACAATGGCCTTGCCTTTGCGGCCAAACTTGTGGTCAATCTCGTGGCGAACTTTGTCCATGACCTTGTCCAACGAACCGGCCTGTTCCAGAACCGCATCGACGTGACCAGCAATGGCACCAACGAAGGCGATGCCCATCATGCGGGTTTGCAGGGCCGGATCCGGCGCCAATCGCCTGGCCACCTTGAAGGCGTCCACGACGTAGAAGTGGATATTGCGTTCCTTGATGGTGCGCCGGGCGTATTCCGGCAGCGACGCCCAAACCTCGGCTGGGCTTTGCGATGCCTGCAGGATGAAGGTGCCGTCCCTGACTAGACCCTTCAGCGGGTTGGTGTGGATAAACACCTGATGGTCGGGCGAGACCACCACTTCAACATCTTCGAGCTCGTTGTTGGTCAAAAAGACCGGCTCCGGCGAAAGCGTGATGTAGTAGTTGGTGGCGGCACCCGATTTCTCTGACCCGTATTTAGGGGCCGACTTAGAGCGCATACCCAGCACACCAGAGAGCACATCGGTCAGCAACTTGCCGGTTGCAATGGTGCCGTAGCCGCCAACCGAATGGAAGCGGATACGCAAGGCCTCGGGTGGCAGAATCGGTGGGTTTTCGCCAGTGGTTAGGGCCATGGCGGCTGTTTCTGGATAGGCCTGGCGCATTTGCTCTTGGATCTCAGCCTGCAAGCCGGTCGGGTTCTCGGAGAAGAACTGTGAACCGAGGTAGATCAGCGGCGCCAGGTCGTCATTGGTCATGGCCTCAAAAGCAGCCACAATGTGGCGCGGTTGAACATCATGACCGCCCAAACCAAAAATGCCGGTGGTTAGCTGGGGTGCGGCCGCGATTGGCGGAATGCCTGGGTAGCGCGCCTGGCTGGCCTGGTGGTTGGAAGAGGCTTTGAACAGGGCCTGGGAGACCAGGCGGGTTAGGGCCGTGTCGTCGGAACGCTCCAACACCATGACGGCCTTGGCCCCCTTGACGGCCTCGACCAGCTCGGCCTCGGGGAAGGGCTGAAGCAGCTTGACCGAAACCACCCCGACCTTCTGGCCTTGGCCGCGCAGATAGGTCACCACGGCCCGGATGTCCTCAGTGATCGAACCCATGGCCACCATGATGTAGTCGGCATCTTCACAGTCATAGGTCATAACCGGGGCATAGCTACGGCCAGTCATACCGTTGTATTCAGCCATGGCAGCGCGCACCAGGCTGGGCACGGCGGCGGCGAAGTGGGTGCGGTGGTCGGCCGAGCCAGCCTGGAAGTCGGGCTGGTTTTGGACCGGGCCGGTTAGGCCAGGGTTGTTCGGATCAACCAGGGCCGGCACCAATTGCCGCGTGCCCTTGGTCCAGGCGTTGACCCACTGGCGGCGGAAGGGCTGGCGCAACTCTTTAGGCACCCAAGGTAGAGCTTTGGCGATAAGGGCCGCATCGGCATCGGCCTCAATGGCTTCGCCGTTGGCCGCCAGGTAACCGCGCAAGGCCTCCAGGTCCGATGGCGGGAAGTCGCCGGCGTGACGGTCCAACCAGGCGTCCAAGGCCCAGGCGCGGCCCTTAGCGCCAAACAGCACCTCTTGGGCCTTGGTGGGGCAGGCGATGCGGGAGGCCGGGTCGCCCAAATACTCCTTCAACAAGGCCGGTTCAGGCAGCCGGGCTTCGCACATGACGTGGCTGGTGGCGAAGCCGTCCATGGCGTTGGCCACGGGAATCAGCGACAAGGCGGAAGTCTTGTAGGCGATCGCGGCCAGGTCAGCCGTCTCTTCTGGGTCGGAGCCAAACAAGATGGTGTAGCCGGCCGGCAGTAAGGCGTAGACATCGTCATGTCCAGCCATGACGTTAAGGGAGTGTTTTGACACCACCCGGGCGGCCACCTGCAGCACAAAGCCGCCAATGCGCTTGCCAGCCGTGACGTAATGCGATTCCAGAGCGTACAAAATGCCCTGGCTGGAAGAGGCGTTGGAAATGTAGTTCCCACCGGTCAGGGCCGCGCCCAAGGCGCCGGACTGAGCTGAATGCTCACCTTCAGCCTCGACGAAGAAGGCGTGTTTGCCCCAGACGTTGAGCTGTCCCTCCGCTCTGGCCGCCTCGAAGGTCTCCGAAATCTCGGTCGAAGGTGTGATGGGGTAGCCAATCACACCACCGCAAACATGGGCCATGACATGACTGATAGCGCCATTGCCGTTGATTACCTGTCGCGTACCTGGATATTTAGGCTGGTTGGATGTCACGTTGCACTTCCACTGTCGCTTCGGGGGGTCGCAGGACGGGGGTGAGACCGTCTCTGGCCGGGATGGGTTGGGTAGACAATACCCGTCTAGTCAAGGTCCGCCGTACCATTTGTCGCCGTGCGGCGATCCTGAGACCACTCGGGCCGGCCGGAGCCAGGCCTGATTGTCCTTCCGTTCCCATCAAAACGGTCCTGCTTTATCTCCCCTAGAGGTTGTTGGGCAGCGCCAAGCGCCGCCACAATCATGGGACGTTTTCATCCTACGTATTTCTGCGGCCTTCAGACAGTGTCACAAGGCCTAGGCGGGCTGTTACCGCCGTCTCCTAGGCCACTGACAGGGGTTTTGGCTTGGAGTGAACTACCGTTTGGGCCCGGGGGTTACTGGCAGCGGGCTTGTTGGTCTTGGTCAATGGCGGTCAGGGCCTCGGCAAAGCCGGGGTAGTCGGTGCCGGTTACCGGGATTGAGTCATTGGCGGCCTTAACCATCGAGTCAAGGTCCCGCACTATCTGGGACCACTGCCTGGTCAGCTCCGGTGGGGCCAGGTCGCGCAACTCGGTATAGACCTCAAGGGCCTTGGCCAACTCTTCTGTGTTGTCGGCCGACTCAAGGGCATTGATGTCAATGCCTGGATCGGCCTTGATGGCGCGGCAATAGGCGGCTTCGTCGAAACCCTCATCATGGCCGCAAGCGGTCAACGGTCCAAGACTCAGGCCAGCCAGTCCAATCAGGCTGGCAGCAACCGCTAACCGCCTGGCGCGACTGTTTCCGCCCAGCTGGGTATCGGGCGCGGGCAGGTCTGACCGGACGGTCCGGCACGGGCCGCCCCTCAGTCGCTGCACTAGGCCACCCCAAGCCAAGCTTGCAGGCCGTGCAGGGCAAAAAAGGCCAGCGCCCCAGCCGTGCCGGCGGCCGGGAAAGTGATGATCCAAGCGCCAACGATGTTCTTGGCCACCCCCCACCGCACAGCCGAAAGCCGGCGGGTGGCGCCAACGCCCATAATGGCGCTGGTGATGGTGTGGGTGGTGGAAATTGGGGCCTGGAAAACGAAGGCCGTGGTGTAAAGGACCGAGGCCGCCACGGTTTCAGCCGCGAAACCGCGCACCGGGTCAAGTTCGATGATTTTGCGCCCAAGTGTCCGCATAATGCGCCAGCCGCCGGCGTAAGTGCCAAGCGAAATGGCGGCCGCCGCCAGCAATTTGATCCACAGCGGGATGTCGCTACCTGGCGCGATCCAACCGATGGTCAAACCGGCCATGAACATCACACCCATAGTCTTTTGGGCGTCCTGCAAGCCGTGGCCAAGGGCCATAGCCCCAGCTGAAACAATCTGCAGGTGGCGGAAGCGGCGGGTGGTTTTGGACGGGTTGGACCGGCGGAACAACCACATCAGTCCTACCATCAGGGCAAAGGCCAACGAGAAACCGACCACCGGCGATATCACCATGGGGATCAGCACTTTGGAGCCAATTTTGGCCCAGTGAATGGTGACGGCGGCATCGGGGGTGTTGCCGGTGTTGAAAAAAACCATCGCCGCCAAGCCAGAACCTGTCAGCCCGCCAATCAGCGCATGCGAACTGGATGAGGGCAGGCCCTTCCACCAGGTGATCAAATTCCAGGCAATCGCCCCAACCAGGCCGCCCAGCACAATGAAGAGGGCCTCGCCAACGTGGCCGTTGTCTTTCAGGCCGTTCAGGTCGACTGTGTCGGCAATGGTTTTGGCCACCCCGGTGCCTAATAGCGCTCCAACCAGGTTCATCAGGGCGGCCATTGACAAGGCCACCCGGGGCGTCAGGGCTCGGGTCGAAACCGCCGTAGCGATGGCGTTGGCCGCGTCGTGGAAACCGTTGGTGAAGTCAAAGGCCAACGCCAAAACCATGACGGCCAGGGCAATGACCACCAAAACGGTCGAAGTGGCCACAGCCCTATGATTCCTTCAGACAGATCGTCTCGACTATGTTGGCCACCCGTTCGAAGGCGTCAGCCGCCGCCTCTAGGGTCTCGATCAGCTCTTTGAGCTTCATGATCAAAATCGGGTCAGTTTCGGTCTCAAAAAGGTCTGCCACCAGCGCTCGGTAGGCCCGGTCGGCCTGGTTTTCCAGCCGGTTGATCTCGACCCAGTAGTCGCTTAGGCCTTGCATCGACTCCAAGTTGGGCATGGTCTCAGCTGTCAGTTCGGCCGCCCGTTGCAGAATCTTGATCTGTTTGCCGATCTTGCGCGGGATTTGGTGAATCCGGTAAAGCACAATCAGGTCGGCCGCTTCCTCCATGTAGTCCATGCAGGTGTCCAGCGCGCTGGCCAGCTCATACATGTCATCCCGGTCGAATGGCGTAACAAAAGTAGAGTTCAGGCGGCGGATAATGGCATGGGCGGCGTCATCGGCGTGATGCTCAATCTCGCGGACCTGGGCGGCCAGGTCGACCCGTTCGTCGAAGTCTGCTTCCACCATTTCGCGCAGGGCCTCGGCCCCGGCTACTAGGTGCTTGGCCTGCTCCGCGAACATGCCAAAGAAGCCAATGTCTTTGGGGGTGATTCGGAATCGCACCGCTTACTCCAATGCCACAGAGATGGACCGACTGCCCGCACCGGCGCCCAGGCCGGTGCTAGGAGAAGCTTAGTACCGGATCGCGGAGCGCCAGTCGGCGCGAAGGCCGCTCGTAGCGGCTTGTTTTGGAGCCCGGGGCTTCCGCGATCCGGCACAAACCACACTAGGGCATTTTGCTGGCGGCCGGGTCACGGGCAGCGGGTCCTACCAATTCGGGACCTTGGGGTTGAATAGAACTAGGCCTGCAGGGCGATGGCGTCGCCTGGTCCGGGCGGTAAAGTCACCTAGACAAAGCCGCCAGACGGCTTCAGACGTGTTTGACCGTCGGTGAACAGAAACGAGAGAACGGATCAGATGTACCGCTACATCAGGTTGGCCGCCACCGCCGTGGCTGGCGGCGCCGCACCGCTTGGGCTCTACCTGGGCGAGGTACCCAGCTGGGTCCTGATCGGGTTGTTGGCCCTGGTTTTTGTTCTCGGATGGCCTGAACTGGCGGCGCTGCCCCAACCGCTCAGTGCCCGGCTGGTCCTAACCGCGGCGGCGGCCCTGTCGGTTGGCCTGGCGGCCTTTTGGAGCAGTTCGTCGATGGCGGCCACGGCCGTGCTGGTAGCGCTGGGGGTCGGTTTTCCACTGGCTGTAGTGCGGGAGTTGGCTCGGCCTTTACCCAGGCCAGGCTTGATCAGGTCGCTGACTGGCACCAGCGCTGGCCTGGTCTTGGTGACCCTGGCCGGCACCTACTTTGGGGTCGAAGGTGGTCCTGACCAGCCCTGGGTTTTGGCCCTAGTCGGAACGGCTGGGCTGGCCGCGGCCTGCCTGGTGCTGATGGTTGGTTTACCGTTTGATCGACGTTTCAGCTGGGTGCCCTTGGCCTCGCTGTTTTTGGCACTGGCAGCCGGCTTTGGCGCCGGCTGGGGCACGACCTTGCTAGTCGGTGAGGTCACTTGGTGGCTGGGTGGAGCTGTTGGGGCTAGCTGCGCCCTGGCCCCTGGATTCTTGACCCTGTGGTTGGCCAGCTGGCCAGCGCGGACTTGGGCAGTGAGGCCTTCCCTGCGTGACGCCGCGCTGATTACCTTGCCAGGCGTGGTGGCAGCGCTGCCGGTCTGGGCAGCCGGACTGATCCACTAGTCCCTGCCTGCGGCCGGGCCAAGGCCGTGGCTCCCGAGCGTGTCAGTGCCGCCCATTAGGCTTGAATTCATGGTTGAAGGTCTGCTCCAGCAAGCTGAGCGGGTGAGGGTCGAGTCGACGCTTGGCCTTGATTCAGTCGCCCAGACTGCACAGGGCCAATACTTCACCCCCGGCGGGGCTGCCGCATTGATCGCCGATCTGCCAAAGCTGCCACGGGACTCTCTGTTGAAGGTGCTAGATCCCGGCGCAGGGTCAGGCATTTTGACCGCCGCAGTGGTGGATCGCGTCTGCCGGGAACGTTATGGCGGCAAGGTTGAGGTGACGGCTGTGGAGTGTGACCAGTCGTTGCTGCCCGCCTTGCAGCGCACCGCCGAAATGTGCGAGCAGTGGGGCCTGGATCACCACACCAAAGTCACAGTCAAGGTCGTGTGCGGCGATGTGGTTTTGCTGCAAACAGGTTTGGACGCCGAGCTTGGCTTGGACTTTGACCTGGTGGTGATGAACCCGCCGTACAAGAAACTCGGTTCGTCATCCTGGCAACGCAAGGCTCTAGAGCCCCTGGGCTGGGAATCCCCGAACCTGTACTCGGCTTTCCTAGCACTCGGGGTCGACTCCATGCGCGATGGCGGTCAACTGGTTGCCATCACACCGCGCTCATTCTTCAACGGCCCTTATTTCAGTCAGTTCCGCAAGCGTCTGCTACGCCAGGTGACGTTCAACCGGCTTCATACCTATGAATCGCGTTCCACGGTCTTTGCCGACACCGGCGTGCTTCAGGAAAACGTGGCCTTCTCTGCCACCAAGGGTGGGTTACACGGCGATGTCGTTATCACCTCCTCTCATGGCCACATCGACGAAATCACCTCCCGAGTGATCACTTACGGCGAGCTGGTTTTGCCGGACGATCCGGAGGAGTTCATTCGGATCACCACAGATGATGCGGACGATGACGCGGTGCACAGGTTCGCCTCCCTACCGGCGTCGCTGTTGGCCCTGGATCTGAAAGTGTCAACTGGCAAGGTGGTGGACTTCCGCGCCAGAGACAACCTTCACGATTCCCCACAGCCGGGCAGCCTTCCGCTGGTTTATCCGGGGAATCTGCGCAATGGCCAGGTCGAGTGGCCACGACAGATCGGCAAAGCCCAAGCGTTCTGCCTACTTGGTGACCACGACCGCAAAGCACTGTTGCCATACGGCTACTACGTGCTGGTGAAGCGCTTCTCCTCCAAAGAGGAACGCCGCCGTGTCGTCGCAGCGATATGGGATCCAACTCGCTACCAAGCCAAGGAGGTGGCTTTTGAAAACCACCTCAATGTCTTCCACGCGGGCGGTGTCGGGCTGGACCGCGAGCTAGCTTGGGGATTGTGTCTCTGGCTGAACTCCTCGGTCGTGGATCGCTACTTCCGCACTTTCTCCGGCCACACCCAGGTCAATGCCACTGATCTGCGGTCGTTGAGCTACCCCGACGAAGCAACCCTGCGCCGCCTCGGACGCACCGTCGACTTCCTTCCTGCCCAAGATGATCTGGACCAGCTGATCGAAGACCACGCATGGAGGCAAGTGGCCGCATGAACGACGATGCCGCGGCTCTGGTCGACGAGGCTCGCATTGCTCTTGAAAACCTCGGTTTTGACGCCGAGCGGTCTAATGAACGTTCGGCTCTGGTGCTGCTGTCCCTATTGCGGCTACGACCCGGCAAACCCTGGTCAGACCTGGAGTCTCCAATGCTGGGGACCAGAGCGATTATGGACTGGATTAGGGATCAGTACGGCGTAGAGTACGCGCCGAACAGCCGTGAGACTATCCGTCGGTTCACTTTGCACCAGTTCGTTGACGCTGGGCTGGTCGAGGAGAATCCTGACCATCCGAGCCGTCCCATCAACTCTCCCAAGTGGTGCTACCGAATTCGTGCCGAGGCGCTTGGTCTCCTCCGGGCCTACGAAACTGACCACTTCGATGGATTGTTGACGGACTATCTGAAGACCTCACCGGGCTTGGTGGCGCAGTACGCCTCGCAGCGGGAGATGACCCGCATACCGGTGGTGCTGCCGGATGGAAGCCCGGTGACGTTGAGCCCTGGCGGACAGAACGAACTCATCAAGCAGATGATCGACGACTTCTGCGCTTACTACGCTCCCGGCGGTCGGGTGCTGTATGTCGGCGACGCGGACGAGAAATGGGCGGTCTTTCACGAAAACGAACTCACCGCTCTTGGCGTGGAGGTAAACAAGCACGGCAAAATGCCCGACCTTGTGGTTCACCTGCCAGAAAGGAACTGGCTCCTTCTGCTTGAGGCGGCTGCCAGCCATGGCCCTGTCGATGGTCAACGGCACTCTGAGTTGTTGTCGATGTTCGGCAGCTCGACAGCTGGCCTGGTCTACGTCTCCTGCTTCCCCTCCCGCGCCATCATGCGCAAGTATCTGACGCAGATCGCTTGGGAAACGGAGGTCTGGTGCGCCGACGACCCAACTCACCTCATCCACTTCAACGGTGAACGCTTCCTCGGCCCCTACGAGGAAGAACAATGACAGGCGGCTTCGAGGCGTTCATTCCAAATGGGCGGGACGCCCGGCAACCCAAACCAATAGGGGTTGGCTCAACCTGCCCTCGCGTGATCATTGTGTTCACCAATCGCTACTGATGTACTCCTTCCCAGAAACCGGGGCCGGCATTCCTGAGGAGCTTCGGGCCAATAGTCGGGAAACCGAATGCTGGAGATGAGGTAGGGGTTCTTTATCGCTTGGCGGAAGGACCCGAAACGGTTTTGCAAGAATCAGCAGGAACCAGACGGTTACCATGGCAGGCGTGAGTTGGGTCGGATGGCTGGGAGTAGCCCTAGTGGTAGTGGCGCTGGGCTGCGCCGCGGCAGTGACGGCCTGGCGACTGAGCCGGTCTAACCAGGACCGGTCCAATTGAGTTTCGACTTGTCTGTGGCCCGGGATCTGCCGCCAGAGCTCTACCCTCTGAGCTGGTTGATTGGCCGCTGGCAAGGCACAGGACGGGTGTCGTACCAAGGGATCGAAGACAGCGGCATCGACCAAGTCATCAGCTTCAGCCACAGCGGCGGGCCCTACCTGGCCTACAGCGCCACCACCCACCTGGATGAACCAGCCGGTGGTCAGCTATGGCATGAGGAAACCGGCTTTTGGCGACTCACACCTGGCCAAACCCAGGCTGACCCGCCTTTCGAACTTGAGGTTCTGCTGGCCGATCCGGCCGGCTCGCTGTCTCTTTACTTAGGTCAGGTCAACGGGCAACGGATCGACTTGGCCAGCGATGCCATCATGCGCACAGCCAGCGCGGCCGAATACTCTGCCGCCGCCCGCTTGTACGGACTAGTCGAATCAGATCTGCTTTGGGCCTGGGACGTGGCCGCCTTGGGCCAGCCGCTGGCCAGCTACATCTCAGCCCGCCTGGCCCGCCAGGACTAATCCTGCCAAAGCCCGGTCTCGCTGCGTATGTACAGGTCAGACCCCCAATCCCCGCGAGGTCGAGGTTTGGCATAAGAGCTGGGCCAGCAGATCGAGGGATTATGCCAAAGCTCAGCCTCGCGCCGGATGGGGGCTTGACTTAGGGTTGGGGCATGGAAGTTTCGGTCAGCCAGTTCCGTGCCCAGCTCAAAGACCACTTGGCCAAGGTCAAGGAGGGCGAAACCATTGTCATCACCGAGCGGGGCGTGCCAGTAGCCCGGCTAGTTGGAGTCGAAGGCGCCGGATTGCTGGAACAGCTCGAGCGTGATGGCTTGATCACGGCTCCAAGCGCTGAGCGGGCGCCGGCCCCCGAAATAACCGGTGCCAGGCCAACCGCCTCTGGTTCTGGAGTCTCCGGCCTACTCAAGCGGCTGCGCAGGTAGGGCGGGCCAAGCATGACTTTGGTCTACTTCGACACCTCGGCCCTGCTGAAACTGTGCCTGCCGGAGGCCGGCGGCACACTGGCCGCCAGGCTGTGGCACGGCGCCGATGCCGTGCTGACCAGCCGGATCAGTGATGTTGAGGGCCGCTGCGCCATCGCCGCTGGTCAACGCGCCGGACTAATCGACCCGGACACTGCCGCCCAGGCCCTAGAGCATTGGCAAAGGCTTTGGGCCAGCCTTCACCTGGTCGAATACAGCCAGTTAGTGGCCCTCACGGCCGCTCAATTGACCGCCAACTATGCCTTGCGTGGCGGCGACGCCATCCAGGTGGCCAGTGCCCTTCAACTCGAACCGGCCCATTTGATTGTTTCCAGCTGGGACCGGTCTGTTAGCCAAACGGCAGCCGGGTTGGGGCTGACCGCCGTTCCAAACCCAGCTGCCATTGGCGGCTAGAGTCGCGGCCGCGTCAAATCCGGCGACCGGTCATGACCAAGTCAGCGCCTCGCGCTGACCATGGCAAACGCGCCAGACTGCCGCATCATAGATGATTGCACCGGGCCAATCGCCAGTGCCTTAGGCTGTTGGGGTGCCTGTGATCTCCGGACTAGTTGGCCTGCTCTACATGGCCTTTGCCGTGGTCGCCTTTGTGCTCGAAATCTGGGCCTTTGTCGTGGCCGTGCGGGCTCCAGCCGGCGCCTACCTGGCGGCCGGCAAAAGATCGAAGGGCCTATGGGTTGGCCTGACCGGCGCCGCCGCGCTGATCGGATTGAGCACGTTACCGCTAGCCGGGGCCGGCAACTTTGGCGGCCTGCTGTCGATCGCCGCCCTGGTGGTGGCCGGCGTTTTCCTGGCTGACGTGCGTCCGGCCGTTTCCGGGCGCCGGCCGCGGCCGCCCAAACGCCAGCAGGGCGGCTGGTGAGATGCGCGCCGTCATCCAAAGAGCCGATGGCGCCCGCGTCGAGGTAGACGGCCGTCAGGTGGGCGGCTTCACCGGCCCCGGCCTGGTGGTGCTGCTCGGTATTACGCATGACGATGGCGAAGCCCAAGCCCAGGCCATGGCCCGCAAATGCGCTGAACTGCGTATCATGCGCCAAGAGGCCTCAGCTGCCGATCTACTCGCCCCGGTCCTGCTGATCAGCCAATTCACGCTTTATGGCTCAACCAAAAAGGGCCGGCGGCCGTCCTGGGTGGCGGCGGCGCCCGGCCCGGTAGCCGAACCGCTGGTCGCACGGGTGGCCCAGCTGCTGGCCGAACGCGGCCTGCCGGTTCAAACCGGCGTTTTCGGAGCTGATATGCGCCTCGAATTGGCCAACGACGGGCCAGTCACGGTCATAGTTGACACCTGAGGTCAGGGCCGGCACAGGGCAAAATGTTAGACTGCTGCGCCCTGGGCGAAACCGAACCGCCCTTGTGGCAGGCGATGACTAGGTTGATCGTGGGTGTGTCTACCATCCGGAGGCACCGGAAGGTTCCAGACCCAAGTGGGGGGAGCGGAATGTTTGAGCGATTTACAGATCGCGCGCGGCGTGTGATTGTGCTGGCCCAAGAGGAAGCCAGGCTACTCAATCACAACTACCTCGGCACCGAGCACATTCTGCTGGGCCTGATCCACGAGGGTGAAGGCGTGGCCGCCAAAGCGCTCGAGACCATGGGGATTTCGCTTGAGGCCGTGCGCGGGCAAGTCCAAGAGATCATCGGTGAAGGCCAGCAAGCCCCGGCCGGATCCCATATCCCCTTTACCCCCAGGGCCAAGAAGGTTCTGGAGCTGACACTGCGCGAAGCCCTGCAATTGGGTCACAACTACATTGGCACCGAACACATCCTGCTGGGCCTGATCCGCGAAGGCGAGGGCGTGGCGGCACGGGTTCTGATCAAACTGGGGGCAGACCTGGGGCGAGTCCGCCAGCAGGTCATCGAGCTGCTCAGCGGCTATCAGGGCCGAGAGCAAATGGCCGGGACGGCGCCTTCCGAAGCCAGTCCGGCTAGCTCGGCGGTACTCGACCAATATGGTCGCAACCTGACCGGGGCCGCCCGTGAAGGCAAGCTCGACCCGGTGATTGGCCGTGAGCAGGAGATTGAGCGGGTCATGCAGGTGCTGTCCCGGCGGACCAAAAACAACCCGGTCCTAATTGGCGAACCGGGTGTCGGCAAAACCGCCATTGTTGAGGGTCTGGCCCAAGACATTGTTCGCGGCGATGTCCCAGAGACCCTTAAGGACAAGCAGCTTTACACCCTTGACCTGGGGTCATTGGTGGCCGGTTCGCGCTACCGGGGTGATTTCGAAGAGCGGCTGAAGAAAGTGCTCAAGGAGATCAGGACCCGCGGCGACATTATTCTGTTCATCGACGAAATCCACACACTGTTTGGCGCCGGCGCGGCTGAAGGCGCCATTGACGCCGCCTCGATCCTCAAGCCGATGCTGGCGCGTGGTGAGTTGCAGACCGTGGGCGCCACCACACTGGACGAATACCGCAAATACGTCGAAAAGGACCCGGCCTTGGAGCGGCGTTTCCAGCCCATCCAGGTCCAACAGCCAACTGTGGCCCATACCATTGAGATCCTGCGTGGCCTGCGCGACCGCTATGAGGCCCACCACCGGGTCTCTATCACCGACAGCGCCCTGTTGGCGGCGGCCAACTTGGCGGACCGTTACGTCAACGACCGCTACCTGCCGGACAAAGCCATCGACCTGGTTGACGAGGCCGGCGCCCGGCTGCGGATCAGGCGGATGACGGCGCCACCGGAACTACGGGAACTTGACGAGCAGATCGTGGCGACCAAACGCGACAAAGAAGCTGCCATTGACGCTCAGGATTTCGAGAAGGCGGCCAAGTTACGCGACGATGAGAAGAATCTGGTTGAGGCTAGGGCTGAGCGTGAGAAAGCCTGGCGGGCCGGAGACCTAGACACGGTGGCGGAAGTCGATGATGAGCTAATCGCCGAAGTGCTGGCCATGTCGACCGGCATTCCAGTAATCAAACTGACCGAAGAAGAGTCCTCTCGCCTGCTCAACATGGAAGACGAAATCCACAAGCGCGTGGTTGGCCAAGACGAGGCCATCAAGGCGCTGTCCCAGGCTATTCGCCGCACCCGGGCTGGGTTGAAGGATCCCAAGCGGCCAGGCGGTTCGTTTATTTTCGCCGGTCCCACCGGCGTGGGCAAAACCGAGTTGGCCAAAGCCCTGGCCGAGTTCCTGTTCGGTGACGAGGAAGCTTTGATTCAGCTGGACATGTCGGAGTTTTCCGAGCGCCATACGGTTTCGCGGCTGTTTGGTTCGCCGCCTGGTTACGTTGGCTACGAAGAGGGCGGTCAGCTGACAGAAAAGGTCCGGCGCAAACCATTCTCGGTGGTGCTATTCGACGAGGTCGAAAAGGCTCACGCCGATATCTTCAATTCCCTGCTCCAGATCCTGGAGGAAGGCAAACTAACCGACGCCCAAGGCCGCCTGGTCGATTTCAAGAACACGGTTGTCATCATGACCACCAACCTTGGTACCAAGGACATCGCCAAAGGTGTTATGACCGGTTTCCAGGCCGGCGGCGAACTGTCAACCGACTACGAGCGGATGAAAGCCAAGGTCACCGATGAGCTCAAACAGCACTTCCGGCCGGAGTTTTTGAACCGCGTTGACGACACAATTGTCTTCCCGCAATTGACCCAAGGGCAGATCGTCGAGATTGTCGACCTAATGATCGCCAAACTGGATGAGCGGCTAAAGGATCAGGGGATGACCATCACACTGACCGCGGCCGCCAAGCAGCTTCTGGCCGAGCGTGGTTATGACCCGGTTCTCGGTGCCCGCCCACTGCGCCGCGCCATCCAACGCGACATTGAGGATGTGCTTTCGGAAAAGATTCTGTTTGGCGAAATCAAAGCCGGCGAGCGGGTTGATGTCGATGCCACCGGCGAAGGTGTCCTGGGAGAGTTCTCTTTCGCTGGTCACCGCGATGAGGTCGCGACCGTGCCGGCGAGCGGCCCAATTAGTGAAGAAGATTTGCCTCCGGTCGACTGAAGCCTTGCTATAGTCCAAACCTGACGCCACCCTGACACCCACACCAACCACCCGGGGTGGCGCGCAAGGGTCCAGCGGCATGTGCGGCTCCCCACAAGCCCCGCCGCTGGGCCCTTGCACTCATCTTTGGTGGGTTTGGCTTTTGGCCGATGCCGCGGTCTTGCCTTTGGCGGTGAAAGCGGCCCTGGCTGGGGCTGGTTTTACTTGGCTAAGGTGCTGGCTTGTGCTCGGTTTTGGGCCGGCGCCAGGGGCCCGGTTGGCTTGAGACCAGGACGGCCAGCGCAACGGCCTGAAGGGCCACGGTCACCCCAATAAGTGCCGGGATTGAGTGTTGATAGAGCCAGCCGGCCAGGGTGCCACCAATGGCGGTGGCCAGACCAATTACGGCCGCGAAACGACCGTAGGCGGTGGCCCGTGATTTGGGCTGCGTGATCAGGTCTGCCACCGTCGCCCTGAGGGTGGCTTCTTGAAGGGCCATTGCCGCACCCCAGGCCGCCGCCCCTACCGCCACTAGCCACAAACTGCCTCCAAAAGCCAATAACGGCACTATGGCGCTGAGCAGTGGCAACGCCACCAGCACCTTTGAGCCAAGGCGGTCATAGGCCAGGCCGGCCCCAAGAGCCACCACGGCGTCAACGCCCATAACCACGGCGTAGAGTACCGGCACCAGATTGGCAGCCAGCAGACCGCGGTCAACTAGGTGGAAGGCGATCAGGCCAAAGGTGGCGAAGCCGCAGACCGAAACGCCAGCGAACAAGGACAAGGCTACGAACTGGCGGGAGACTGGCGGCGCCGAGCCTGTGCTTGAACTTGGTGGATTCGAGCGCTCGGCCGGCGGCGCGCCTAACGGCGCCGGGCGGGCCGGCTGAGGCGGCTGCGGGTGGCTGGTTTCGACGTTCAGTTCAAATAGCTCAGGTTTGGGTGCCTTTAGGCGCAGCAGGCCCAGCCCGCCCACGGCCAGGGCACCGGGTACAACCAGCCACAGCAAGGCCGACGCGTACTGGCCGTCAGACAAAGTCAAGGCCAGCGCCACCGCCATCGGCCCAACCACGGCTCCAAACTGGTCGAATACCTTGTGCACAGCGAAACCCTTGCCCCGGCCGGTGGCGGCGGTGGCGTGAGCCAGCAGTGCGTCCTTGGCCGGTGAGCGGGCGGCTTTGCCCAAGCGTTCGGCCATGATTAGGGCGGCCGCCAAAGTCAAAGAGCCGGCCAAGCCCAGCAGCGGGATGGTCACGGCTGTGATCAGATACCCGGTCATGGCCCAGGCCCAATAGTGGCTGGACCTGTCGGCTAAGGGGCCGGAGACCAAGCGGAAGACCAAAGCGGCCGCTTCACCCACACCGGTGACCAAACCGACCACCAGGGCGGTGGCGCCTAGGTGGGCCAGCAGCGGCCCGGTGACCGAGCGCCCGCCCTGGTAGACCACGTCGCCCAGCAGGCTGACCACTCCGAAGGTGACAACAAAGCGCCAGGGCGAAATCCGGTTCACTTGATTGAGCCGGCGGTTAGTCCGGAAACAAGCTTCTTCTCGATCAGCGCGAACAGGATGATAACCGGCACAATTGCCACGATCGAGACGGCGAAAACGTACTCCCATTTGGTTTGGTACTGCCCAACGAAAGACCACAAGGCCACCGACAGCGGCTTGAGCCGGTCGGTCGACAAGATCACTAACGAGGCGGCGAACTCATTCCAGGCTGCCACAAAGGTGAAGATCACGGCCGTGACGATGCCCGGCCAGATCAAAGGCAGGTTGATGCGCCACAACACCGTCCAGTTCGAGGCGCCGTCCAGTTTGGCGGCCTCATCGACTTCTTTGGGTATCGAGGCGAAGAAGGAGTGCATGATCCAAGTGCCGAACGACATGTTGAAGGCGGCGTTGATCAGGATCATGGCTATCCAGGTGTCGGATAGGCCTAGGTTGAAAAACTCGCGGAATAGCCCAGCAATTAGCACCGCTGGCTGAAGCATCTGGGTCAGTAGAACCAGGAAAAGGAAGGCCAGGCGTCCGGGGAAACGGTATTTGGCTGTGTAGTAGGCCGCCGGCAAGGCCACGGCCAGCGTTAGCAGCGTGGCGCAGACCGAAATCACCACGGTGGACAGCAAGTTCCACGGCAGCGGTGTCTCATTGGTCGACCACATATTGACGAAATTTTCCGGCACATAGGTTTGAGGCAAGAAGGTCGGTGGCGTCCGGTTGTTCTCAGCCGCCGTTTTCAGCGCGCCTAGCAGCATGATGACGTAGGGGAACAGGAAAACCAGGGCAACCACAATGGCGCCAACTACCCGCAGCCAGACCGATCCAGGTTGTGTCACCGAGGTGTAACGGCGCGAGCGCCGCGGGCCCTTGGTTGAGGCCAAAGGCTGCGGGGTTGTGCTGACGGCGGCCATTACTCGTCAACCCCTCTCAACGGCTTCACTACCAGCATGTATACAGCGATGATGGCAATCACAATGCCAAGGTTGAGCACCGATAGGGCACTGGCAACGTCTATGCGCTGGTTGGTCTGCAGGATCTTGAACATCATGGTGGTGGTCGTATCGGCGTCGTAGCCGGGGATCGATCCGGTGATGACTTTCAAGATTGGGAAAGAGTTGAAAACGTTGATGATGTTGATAATGGTGGCCGCTGCCAGGGCCGGCCGGAGCTGCGGTAACACCACCATGAAATAGTTCCTAACAGAACCGGCGCCATCGACTTTGGCTGCCTCCAACACGTCCTGTCCTATCGACTGGGTGCCGGCCAGGATGGTGTAGGTGGTAAAGGGTAGCGAAACGAAGATCGCAATCAAGATGGCGATGGTGAAGGCCGGTCCCGGTGTTTTGGTGAAACCAAAGTCGCCTTTGGAAAACGGTGCCAGGAAACCGATGTACTTCGAGGCCCGGGCCAGCCAGTCGTTGACCAAACCGTAGTTCGGCTGGACCGTGAAGTAGATCACCATAGTTGTCATCAGAACCGAGCTGGCCCAAGGGATGATGACTATCAGCCGCAGCAACCGCCGGCCGGGGAAGGCTTTGTTCAAGAAGTTGGCCAGTATCAACGAGATCAAAATGGTCCCAACCACCACGGCCACCACCCACAGCATGGTCCGCGCCAGCACTTGAAGCACCGGTGTGCGCTCAAACAGCAGAGCGTAATTGTCGAACCCGGCCGGCCCTTGGTCAACTCCAGCCTTGGAGATCTTGCGGGTCGAGTTGTAGATCATGTAGCCGGCCGGAAACAAGACCACCCCGAAAATCAGGATGATGCCCGGCGCCAACCAAATCAATGCCACCCAGGGGCGTTTTTGCCCGGCCTTGCGCTTCGGTGTCTTGGGCTTTGACACGGTCAAATTGACCGATCTGTCGACGCCGCTGGCCGCGCTCATGGCTTTACGCCCCCAGCCAACAAGCCGATTAGTCCGGCCACCACCTGGGCGACTGCTCTGCGAGCCGGTCCAAGGTATTTGCGCGTGTTGACCATGGCTGGATTGTTGGCCAAGGTGGCGCGAATCGATTCGGTCAAGGTCTGGTTGAGCAAGGTGCCAATGTTGATCTTGGTTAACCCGGCTGTTACGGCCTTGGCCAGATCGGCATCGGCCACACCCGAAGAGCCATGCAAAACCAGCGGCACCGGCACTTTTGCCCGCAGCGCCGCGATCAGGTCGAAGTCGAGTGCGGCGGTCCGCCTGGTCATGCCGTGGGATGAGCCAACCGCCACGGCCAGGGCGTCAACGCCGGTGGCCTCGACAAAGGCGGCGGCCTGTTCTGGGTCTGTGCGGGCGCCGGGCGCGTGCACACCATCCTTGCCGCCAATCTCACCCAACTCGGCCTCGACCGAAACGCCGCGCCGGTGGCACATCGCCACTACGGCGGCAGTTGAGGCCCGGTTGGCCTGATCTGACAGCGTCGAAGCGTCGAACATAACCGAATCGATGCCCAGGTCAAGGGCCTCGGCTACCAGGCTTGGTTCAGTCGCGTGGTCCAAGTTGACGCCAATTGGCTGCTCGGATTGCCTGGCCAGGGCCAGGCTGGCACTGGCGATGGGCGCCAGCGAGCCGTGGTACAACACGCAGTTTTGGCTGATTTGGAGAATTGTGGGCCGGCCGGCCATTTCGGCACCTTCGACTATGGCCTCAGCCAGTTCCAGCTGAATTACGTTGAAGGCGCCGATGCCGGCTCTCGTCTTGGCCGCGTCAGTGACCAAGTCGATAACACGGGCTTGGGTCACTGCCCTGCCGCCTCACCGCGGTTGACTTCGAGCACGACCGAGCGGCTGAGGTGACGTGGCCGGTCCGGGTCCATGCCTCTGACCAGTGCCCTTTCCACTGCCAGGCGCTGGGCCACGACCAGAGCCGCCATCGGATCAAACCTGGGGGCAATCCAACTGGCACCAGTCTCGCGGACCTGTTGCTCCAGGCCGGCCGGGGCCGGGCCAAACATCCAGACCAGGCGGCCCGGTTGGGCAATCGAGATGGGCCCGTGGCGGTATTCCATGGCCCGGTACGACTCAGCCCAACCCTGTGAGGCCTCACGCATCTTCAGGGCCGCCTCATGCGCTATACCAATGGTCCAGCCCTGCCCCAGATAGGCGACTTGGTCAGCCACTAGCCAGTTGGTGTTGAGCGGATGCTGGACCGCCTGTTCCGCCTGGCTGATCGGCTTTTCCAGGTCCTCGCCAAGATGCGCCCTGAGCAGGGCCAGCGTGGAGGTGGCGAATCTAGTCTGGACAACGGATTGCTCGTCGGCAAAACCCAGGTCTACTACCTGGTCGACCCCTTGGGCAATGGGAGAGTCGACCACGCCCAAAATGGCCACAGACCGGGCGGTGGCTTGGGGTTTGGCCAGGGCAGCGGCCACCTCGCTGGTGGTGCCAGAACGCGAAATGGCAACAACGCAGTCGTAGTCACGGTGGGACCGGTAGCTTGAGGCGGCGAAGGCGTCAGTCACGCCGTGTCCGGCGCTTTCGCGTTTGTAGGCATAAGCCATGGCCATGAACCAGCTGGTACCGCAGCCAATCACGGCGACGCGTTCGCCACGCTGAGGCAGTTTGGCCGCCTCATCCGGCGCCTGCTCAGCCGCTCTGGTCCAGCATTCGGGCTGAGAGCCGATTTCGACGGTGACGTGGGGCGGGTTTGAGCTGAATTGTGGCATTGCCTTCCCTCGTTGGTCGGTGACGCTTATCCCCAGCCTAGGGCACTGGTGCTGGGCCCTGGCGCATGATTATGCACGTTCAACCACGAAGCGTGCAAGTTCAATCACGCGCCGTTGCCGTCGCGTCACGGTCTCTAGCCAGCAAAGCCGCACCAACTACCCCGGCCCAGGAGCCGAGCTGGGCCGTGACGACATTGGCAGGTTTGATAAAGCTGAAATTGGCGGCTAGTTGGTCAGCGATGGGACGGATCAGGGCGTCACCGGCCTGGGCCAGGCCGCCCCCTATGACAATCCGGTCGGGATCAAGAATGCGCGCCAGCCAGCACATCGCCTGAGACAGGTAGCTGCGAGCCTGGTCCCAAATCTCCGCGGCCTGGCTGTGGCCGGCCTCAGCTAGGTGACGGACCTGTTCGGCATCAATCGACCGGCTGTCGACCCCAGCCAGGCGGGCGTAGAGCCGGGCGATGCCGGCGGCAGAAGCGACGCGCTCGAGACAGCCGGTTTGGCCACAGGAGCAAGGCTCGTCACAACCCGGCATAGGCAAGTGGCCAACCTCTAAGGCGGCGCCGTGGGCTCCGCGATACGGCCTACCACGTTGCACTAGGGCTGCGGCGATCCCAGTACCGATGGGCACAACTAGTACGGTCTGAGCTCCCTTGCCCGCCCCCAGGCGGGCCTCGGCCACTCCACCGGCTGTGACATCGTGGCTTAGAACCACCTCGGGGCCAAGTTGCTGGCTCAAAGAGGCGGCCAGCGGCAAATCGCGCCAACCTAAGTTGGCTGAGAAAACGGCTACGCCAGCCTGGTCGTCAACCAGACCGGGCACGGCCAGGCCAACCGGGCCACTGTCATAGTCATAGTCACTTCGGGCCCGGGCGATCAGGCTGGCCAGTAGTTCGGTGACACGGTCGATCACCGTCTCGAAACCATTAGCAGCGTGAGTGTCGATGCGTTCTTGCCACACCCTGTGACCATCCCCATCTACTAGCGCGCCCTTGGCATATGTACCACCAAGGTCCACCGCCGGGGTGATCATGGTCGGTTACCTCCTTGAGCCGCCGCTAGACCAGGAGCATACCCGCGTGCGCGAATCTGCTCACTTTACGTAGGATAGAGCACAGTTGATCTCTGAGCGTAGGAGGGTTTTGGCCGTGGACCGTCACGAACGCCTTAGCGCCTTGCTTCAGATTCTGGCCGAACGCGGCAAGATCGGGGTTGACCAGGCAGTTAAGGAATTGGGTGCTTCGGCTGCGACCATTCGACGTGACCTGACTCTTCTCCAGGAGCAGAATCTGGCGGCCCGGACGCATGGTGGCGCCGTGGCCACATCGGTCAGCTATGACCTGCCTTTGCGCTTCAAGACATCACGTTTCGCCAGCCAAAAAGCGGCCATCGGCAAGCTGGCCGCCGCCATGGTCAGGCCCGGGCAGGTGGTCGCCCTCAATGGCGGTACCACCACGTTGGAGGTGGGCCGCTGCCTAGCGACGCGTCCGGATTTGGCCGGGCAAGTCCACACCGCTCCGGTAACCGTGGTCACAAACGCCGTCAATGTGGCCTCTGAACTCTTGGTTAGGCCCCACCTCAAAGTAGTTGTCACCGGCGGCGTGGTCCGTGCGAAGTCCTTCGAGCTGTTTGGCCCGTTGGCCTCATCGGTGATTGAACAGCTGTCCTTGGATCTTGTCTTCCTCGGTGTCGACGGTCTTGACCCCGATTTTGGCGCTTCGGCTCATTCAGACGCCGAGGCCAAGACCAACGCCGAATTGGCCCAGGCCGCGGCCAGGCGGGTGGTGGTGGCCGATTCATCAAAAATGGCGGTCAAGGCTTTCGCCCGGATCTGCCCTGTTGGCGATCTTGACGCCATCATTACCGATCAAGGCATTGATCCTGTCGTCAAACGTCGTTTCGAAGACGCCAACGTCAAGGTCCATCTGGCCGCCTGACCTGACCCAACCCGACCTGACCCGGCCCGACCCGACCTCCCCTTTTGTCGCGAGACCGAGCTTTCGCAGACTGTTGTACAAGCCCGGAACCATAGTTGTACAAGTTATGCCAAAGCTCAATCTGGCGAGATCGGGGCTGGTCGTTGGGCGGTGACTGACCAAAGGCCGGGAGTGGCGGCGGCGCAAGCTGGGCAGCGACCGATCGGGTCGAGCCGGTTGGCCAACAACCCAAAACCACTGCGCACTATCAGGTCCTGACCGCAGCTGGAACAGGCAGTGGTCGACCCATCAGGGTCGACCACATTGCCGGTGTAGACATGATTCATACCGGCGTCCAGGGCCATTTGTCTGGCCCGGCGCAGCGTCGAGGTGGGTGTGCGTTTCCTGTCTCGCATCCGGTGGGCCGGGTGGAAGGCAGTGAAATGCAGCGGCACATCTGGGCCGAGTTCGCCGGCGACCCATTCCACCAACCGCCCTACCTCGGTCTCGGAATCGTTTAGGCCCGGGACCAGCAGAGTGGTGATCTCAACCCAAACATCGGTCTGACGCACCAGGTAAACCAGAGTGTCTTGGACCACCTCAAGCCGCCCACCGGTGACCTTGCGGTAGAAAGAGGCGTCAAGCGACTTCAGGTCGACGTTGACCGCGTCCATGGCGCTGAAGAAATCGGCTCGCGCTTCGGCGCAGATGTAGCCGGCCGTCACCGCCACGTTGACCAGTCCACGCTGGCGGCAGGCCTGGGCTGTGTCGATGGCGTATTCAGCGAAGATAATCGGATCGTTGTAGGTGTAGGCCACACCAGCCGCCCCGGCCTGCCGCGCCATCGTGGCAATCTGGCCCGGTGTGGCCGAGCTGGACAAGGCCGCTACATCGCGCGCTGTCGAAGTGGACCAGTTTTGGCAGAACTTGCAGGCCAGGTTGCATCCGGCCGTGCCAAATGACAGCACCGTCGAGCCGGGCAACACGTGGTAAAGAGGTTTCTTCTCGATCGGATCAAGGGCAAATCCGGTCGACCGGCCGTAGGTCGCCAAAACCATGTGACCGTCATGGTTTTGCCGCACAAAACAAAAACCGTGTTGACCTGGACGCAGGTGGCAATGCCTGGGGCACAAATCGCAGGCGACGCGTCCGTCATCGGCCAAATGCCAGTACCCGGCCTCAACCCCACCCGGTCTGGTCACTCGTGGAAGGCCTCGACCTTGTAGCGCTGGATTTCGACATCCTGCCAGTGGTCGGGCGGCAGGCCGGCTTTGGCCATTAGGTGGGTGACAAATTCCTCTGGGGTAGGCAGCTGATCCCAGACCTGCGGCAAGAAGGTCGCCCGGTGCCAACCTGAGCGCAGAATAACGCCGTCAATTCCCGGCCTGAGCTGCTCTAACGCATCCGTCCTGGAGGTGAAGCTAACCGGTTCAGGGGCGGATAGGACCGACACCTCGACCTGGACCCGCTCGAATTCGGTGGCGCTAAGCGGGCGGAAGCGCGGGTCGTGGAAGGCCGCAGCGACGGCGTTTTCGCGGACGTCCTGTCCCAGCGGACGGTGAGCCTCAAGCGAACCGATGCAACCGCGCAGATCGCCGTCAAGGTTCAACGTGACAAAGCTGGCGCCTTTTTGCTTGAGCCAACTTGGGCTGGGCGGCGGGCCGGTGGGCCGGCCCAAGGCCCGGCCGATGGCGTCCCTCGCCACCGCCACTAGAACCTCGCCTGTGTTAGGGGGCGGGTCAGGCATGGGCCACCCCCGCCGTCAGCGGGTCGAAGTCAGGCAACTCGAGGTTGAGCGGGTCGAAGCGAACGCAGGCGTAACCGACAACCTGGCGTTTGTCTCCGGCAGTGTCACCGGAGTTGGCCGCGCCCACCAAGGTGGCTTGGAGGTCGTGGCGCTGGGCCGCCAGCAGTAGCCCGTTGACCGGACGGGCGCCGCAGGCCAGTTCCGGCGGCAGGGTTGGGTCAAGCCTAAGAATGCGGTCAATAGTCATCTGGTCGAAACGCTGAGCCCGCTCATAGCGGTGATAATGCGACAAGTCCGAGCTGACCACGACCAGAGTTTCCGGTCCACCCCAGACCTCGTCCAGCACGGCTGCCACCACTTCAGGTCCGGCGCTGCCTACAGCCAGGGGCAAAACCTTGGCATCTGGCAAGGTGCGCTGAATAAAGGGTAGATGTACCTCAAGCGAGTGCTCCTGGGCGTGGACCTCGGGCAGGGTCTCTACCAACGGCAGCCCGGTGACCGCGGCCACACCTTCGACCCAGACCTCGACATCGCCAAGCGGAGTAGCCAGGGCGTCTACACCTGGCAGCCCGAGCCCAGGGCAGGCGACTCGGTGGCAGGGGCCCAGTAGCACAACCTGTTTGATCGGTGGCTGGGCGGCGAAAAGGCAGGCGTAGCCAAGCGCAGCGATGGCACCTGAGTATTGATAACCAGCGTGCGGCACAATCATCGCTTTTGGGGCCGCGCCAGGGTCCCTAGCGTGGGCCAACAGCGTGTCAACCTGCTCGGCCAACCGCATCGGTGAGTTGGGATAGAACAGACCGGCCACGGCGGCGGGACGAACCGACATCTAGCGCACCTCCCTTGGACAAGAGTCTAGGACCGGAGTCAATACGCTAGAGGCCTAAGTCAGCACTTTTGCCAATAGTCGAGGCGGTCAGGGCGCCAGGCGGAATTGTCCCCTTTCGTCCCCTTGACTGGGCAGCGGTGCCGTTCTAACGTGACGGCGAAGTTAGCAGTTTCCGCGGCGCCGCGAATGCGGAGGCATTGAGGCTTGTCACCTGCGTCTGCGAGACTTTTGGCAGGGTTCTTTCGAAGGGAAGCAGCATGGCAAGTGGAGGGCCGCACCCGGACATCGCCAGCATGGTGGAGCGCCTAGAGGCTGCAAGGTCGCGGGGCGCTAAATGGATTGTCAGCCGAATTGGGGATGACGGCCAACCGGTCGGTGCCGACCGGGTCAACACCTACTACCGCGTGCCCTGGGCGCTGCAAATAACCGGCCACGTTGCGCCCGCCGCTGCGGCCATGGCCTGGATTGAGCGCCATGCTTTGACCAGCGAAGGCGATTTGCGGCCAGGGGCCGCTCAGAAAAACTGGAGCTATCCCGCGGAGTGGACCAATGGTTCGGCCAGCTACCCACTGTCAAATCTGGCCTACGGCGCTTGGCTGCTTGAGCGCTACGACACCGCCGGGGCCATTATGCAAACCCTGGCCAGCGACTTTCAGGATCCGGCCAGCGGCGGTGGCTACATCGAGCGGCCCGAATGCCGCTCGACCGGCCGCCAGGACATTCTCTGTACTGCACAGATCGGGCTGACCGCCTTGTTGACTGGTCGCCGGGAAATGGCAGAGGCGGCCTTCGGGTGGTTTGAGCGTCTTTGGGCCTTGCAGCCTAAGCTGCCAAACCGGCTCTACCTCTCCACGATTGGGCCTGACCTGGCGGTTGATCCGCCTAAGGGTAAGGAATTCGGCTACTGGCTCGATATAGACAAACCGCGCCAGGCCTTCTTCAATCCGGGCCTTGGCGCGGCCTTTATGGGGCGCTACGCCATGGCCACTGGCTCCACCAGCGCTGTTGAGATTGGCCGCGGGTTGTTGGACGTGGCCAGGCGGGCTCATGAGTCCAAATATGACTACAACGACACCGTCCACGTGGGCAAATTCGCCTGGGGCGCCGGCGTCATGATGGACGTGGAACCGGACGAATCTCATCTGGCCGATGCCATGCGCTTGGGGCAGTGGTTCCTCGACTGCCAGCTTGAAGACGGACGCTGGAACCCGACCAAGTTCCTGGTCCCCGAACCGGGCGACACCGACGCGCTATGGAAAACCGGTGAGCATATCCTGCTCATGACAATTCTCGATATGGCGTTGGCCGCCTGGCCGCGCGGAACCTTTGGCAACTAGGAAAAGTGGGGGCAACTGAGATGAAGGTGACGGTCTCTCCCGAGGGGCTGCGGGCAGCGCTCAATGACGATGGCGAGTTCCGCCTGCAAGCCCGCTATTGGGACGGGGCGCTGCAGCTGCAATTCGGTGACGACGTCTATGTTCTGCGACTTGAGCAAGGCGAGGTGGTCGGGGTCGAAGATAGTCCTCTAGATGGCACTGCGCGATGCGAAGTCATCGTCAGCGCCCCGGTGGCTGATTGGTATGAGTTCCTTCAACCAATCCCGCGCCCGCTTTACCACGAGCTCTACCCGGCGATGTGGCATCACGGATTCGAACTGAAGGGCGACGATGACTACGTCTGGACCTACTACGCCGCGTTGCGCCGGGCCTGTGAAATGTTGCGCGACCTAGCATCGATTGAGGAGGGCTAGTATGGCCCGCATTTGTGGCGAAATCACCGGCCGATATGTCTACTTGACAGTGCAAGGGGTCGAATACCGCGTCTACTTCGAGGAGGCAGGTCAAGGCCTGCCGGTCTTGTGCTTCCACACGGCAGGCTCGGACGGCCGCCAGTGGCGACACCTGCTGGAAGACCCCGCGTTGCTGGACGAATTCCGTTTCGTAGCGCCTGATCTGCCCTTCCACGGCAAATCGCTGCCGCCTACTTCCGAGGCCTGGTGGTCGCGACGCTATTCGCTGAACGAAGCTTTCCTACTGGATTTCGTCAAGGAGCTGGCCGCCGCGCTGGAGCTTGACGGTGGCGTCTACATAGGCTGCTCGATGGGCGGGCATCTGGCGCCGGATATCGCCTTGCACCTGCCGGGTTTGTTCCGGGCGGCGCTGGCCATTCAAGGCGGCCTGGCCACCCACGACCCAGAACCGTTCAACAAATACCTCTCGCACCCTCGCACTTCGAACGAATCCAAGGCCGCCTTGATGCTTGGTCAAACCTCACCGCGCAGCCCCGAGGCCCTGCGACGCGAGACCGGCTGGGTTTACGCCCAGGGCGGGCCTCAGGTTTTCCAAGGCGACCTCGACTACTACCTTGGCGAGCACGACATCAGCCAAACCGCCAAGGACATCGACACCACCAAGACTGAGGTCCACGTCTTAGCCGGTGTTTACGACTGGTCCGCCACGCCCGAGCGGGCCAGGGGCCTGGCTGAGGCGACACCTGGCGCCACCTACACCTGCATGGAAGGACTGGGCCATTTCCCAATGTCTGAGAGCCCGGATGAGTTCAAGCGGTACGTCATACCGCTTTTGCGGCGGATCGCCCAGGACCAAGGCCAATGACGTGGCGCTTGTCCGGCCGGTGTTGGCTCAAGGTCGACTTGAACACAATTGGACCGTTTTGACTTCTGAATATGCGGCACCACCTAACTGAATAGTTTCGGCAATTTGCCTAAAAAACCTTGCGAAAGGAACAGATTCGATTATGAGTACATTCCGATTCCGGCGCAGCGGCGCGCTGGCAGCCTTTGTTGCAGCAAGCTGCCTGGTCTTGGTTGGTTGCGCCTCGGACTCTAAGGACAGCCCGGCGACGCCTGCCGACAAAACCGCAGAGGCGGCCGGCGACGATATGGTCACAGGTCCTGGTGGCCCAATAGAAGGCAAGACCGTCTACTACGTCGCCTGCAGCGACCAGAATCAATGGTGCCGCGCCTACAACAATCTGCTGGTCAAGGGCCTGGAGGATAAGGGCGTCAAGGTCACGTACCTGCAAGACCCCTACGACCCGGTTCTACAGGTCCAACACCTCAACCAGGCCATCTCACAACAGCCTGACGCAATCATTCTGCTGGCCAGCGACGCCCGCGCGGTTATCCCGGGTCTGGCCAAGGCCCAACAGGCCGGCATCCCGGTTGTCAACGTGATTGGCCCCACAGTGCCGGAATCTGATGAGTATTACGCGGCCTCGATTGTGGTCAACCACGACGAGCTTGGCGCCAACGCCGCCACCTTGATGATCCAAGGTCTCCAAGAAGAGGGCATTGAAAGCGGGAACGTCATCGCTATCACCGGCGCCTCAGTCCAACCCGAAGTCGCCGTGCGCATGGACGGCTTCAAGCGGGTTCTGGCCGAGCACCCGGAATATGAGCTAGTTGAAGAACAAGACGGCGCTTGGGATCAGGTCAAGACCGCCACCATCGCCCAGCAGCTTTTCGCCAAATACGCTGATAAGGGCGGGATTGTTGGAGCCTACGGTATGGCCGACCACCAGGCCGCCGGCATCATCCAGTCAGCCCAGCAGGCCGGTCTGAAGGTCGGCGTGGCCGAGGGCGGCCTGATCGTTGTTGGGTCCAACTGCTTCAAAGTTGGCATTGACAACATTGAGAAAGGTCTGGCCTACGGCACCTCGCCTCAGGCGGCCGGCGCGGAAGCTGAGTTCACTTTGCCACTGCTGGAGAAGTTCTTGTCCGGTGAAGCCATCCCGCGGGAGTCTTTGACCACCGAACCGCCAATCACCAAAGACAACGTCGAAGAATGGAAGGAAAGGTGCAGTGTGGCCTAGCCGCGCCACCTTTCACCGTTTCCCCCTTGCGACCCTAGAGGCCTAAGAGGCGGCGAAATGAATCAGACCGAGCAGGCGGCCCCCGCCGTTGAGGTTCGCGGTGCCACCAAGACCTATGGGCCAATCGTGGCATTGGACGACGTGTCGTTCACGCTTCGACCCGGCGGGGCACACGCCCTGCTCGGCCACAATGGCGCCGGCAAAAGCACGCTTGTCAACGTGCTCTCCGGCGTTGTCACGCCTGATCGGGGTGAGGTGTTGCTCGACGGCAAAGTAGTCGAGCTGCGCTCACCCCGCCAGGCCCAAGCGGCTGGGATAGCCGTGGTAGCCCAGGAGCTGAGCGTGGTGCCCACGCTGACCGTGCATGAAAACATTCTCCTGGGAAAGGTCGGCGCCGGCGTCTCAGGCTCCGGCTCGATTGACCGGGATCAGGTGCGGGCACTATTGGCGCGACTCGGCCTGGCCGGTGTTAGCCCAGAGACAATGGTCGAAGACCTTTCGATGGGCGAACGCCAGCTGATCGAAATTGCGCGCGCACTTAGTCGCAACGCTCGGGTGCTAATCCTCGACGAACCGACAGCGTCTCTGGCGGATCGAGAGATCCAGCGGGTATTTGGCGCCGTGCGGGAGGTCATTGCCGAAGGCCGCAGCGTTGTCTTTGTGACCCACCGGCTTGGTGAGGTGCTGGACTTGTGCACCCGCGTGACAGTCATGCGCGATGGCGCGGTCACCATCACGCGCGATGTGGCCGGACTTGACCGGGACTCGATTGTCCAGCTCATGCTGGGTGATGTGGCCGCCCGGACCGAGGTTGCCAGGGCCGATGCCGCCGGCCGCGAAGGTTTGGTTGACATTGAGGGCCTGACCGTTCCCGGCCACGTTGATAACTTCTCTTTGCAGGCCAAACGCGGGCAAATAGTCGGGATTGCTGGACAGGTCGGCTCGGGCGCCAGCGAGGTGGTGCGGGCCCTGGCCGGACTGGTGCCAGACGCCCGCGGCCAGGTAAGGGTTGGCAGAAAGCCTTTGCGACCAGGCGCACCGGGCCGCTCGCTTAAAGCCGGTGTTGTCTTCGCCTCGAATGACCGCAAGTCCGAGGGCCTCTTCCTTGACCAGTCAATCGCCCGCAACCTGGTAGCGACCCGGCTCAGAGCTGCCTCCAAAGGCGGGATCTTGAGTTCGAAGAGAATCAAGGCCACCTCACAACGGCTGATTGACCTGATCAGCATTGAGCGCAGTCGCCTGCCGCAGCCAGCCGCCACGTTATCTGGAGGCAATCAGCAAAAGGTCTTCTTGGGGCGCTGTCTGGACCGTGAAGATGCTGAACTAATGCTGTTCGATGAACCGACCCGAGGCGTTGATGTGGGCGGACGGGTCGAAATCCACAACCTCATTCGCCACGCCGCCTCGGCCGGTAACGCTGTGGTTTTCGTTTCAACCGACCACGAGGAGGTGCTCGACCTGGCCGACACGGTGGTGACCATGTTTGCCGGCCGGGTCACGCGGGTGGCGCGCAGCGCTGACATGACCTCCGCCATGCTGCTGGGTGATATGACCCATGGCTCTGCCGACCAGGCCGGCCAGGGGGCAGAGGTGGGCCAGACGACATGACCAGCCTGCCGATGGCACAACGACTGCGCCAGACCAAGCCAGCCACCTGGGCGCTGGGAATTTTCGCCTCCATGCTGGCCGTGGTGCTGGTGGCCGGCGCTGTCACGACTGAGGGCTACTTGACCGCCTCCAACTTCAAGGCCATTTTGACCTCGACCGCCTTCGTGGGCATTGTGGCTGTTGGCGCCACCGTCATCATGATCTCTGGCAGCCAGTTTTCTTTGTCCCTGGGCATCACTGTGGCTGTGACTTCGATCCTGTTCCTATTCGCCCTGCGCTCCGGCATTATCGTGGCGATGATCGTGACGCTGGTTGTGGGCATCGTGGTCTTCGCCCTTCAGGGCTTCATCATTGGCGGAGTTGGAGCCAACCCAATCATCGTCACCATTGGTGCCGCCGCCCTGCAAGAAGGCATCACCACCTCACGGATCGCCGGCAACATTACGCCACCGGCCGGCGTTAGCATCGACTTCCTCGCCACCACAGTAGGCGGCGTGCCAGTGTCGATCTTCGTCTTTTTCGCGGTCGCCTTGATCGTCGAGCTATTCATGCGGCGAACCCGTTGGGGCCGGCAAATCTATCTGATGGGCGAAAACATGGAGGCGGCCCGGGCAGCCGGCCTACCCACCGCCTCGTTGACCACCTTGGGCTTCATTATTGCCGGGGCCTGCGTGTCGATTGCCGGCATCTTGGTGGCCGGCTTCAATCAGAACTCCAACCTGGCCACCCAAGGCACATTCACCTTCGACGCCATTGCCGCAGTATTAGTTGGAGGCAACGCTGTCACCGGCGGTTACGGCTCTGTCGGGCGTACCGTCATTGGCGCCATCATTATTGCGGCGGTCTCCGACATGCTGCTGCTGCGCGGTGCCTCCACTGGTGTCCAGGTGCTGGTCAAGGGCGTGATTGTGGTCCTGGTGGTGGTGTTTGTACAGATGACACGGCGCGGAAGGAGGGCCTGAGCATGAGCGCGAGCACTGACACCGCCTCGTCCAGCCCTGCCCGCCGGGCGCCCCTGGCCCGGCGCGTACGGATGCTGATGCCGTATGTCCTCTTGGCCATAATGCTGGTTGCCTTCTTCACCCTGCCCAGGCTGACCGGCAGATCGGCCACCAGCTTCAACATCTACAACTCGTTGCAGGTCTGGGCCTCAGTTGGCCTGCTAGCGCTGGGTGTTGGACTGACGATGATTGCCGGGGAATTCGACCTGGGTTCGCTTGGTGTCTATGCCGTCAGTGGCATGATCGCCGTCAAGGTCGGTGAACACGGTGCCCTGCTCGGCATTTTAGCCGCCATTGGAGTTGGTCTACTGGTGGGTCTGGTCCAAGGAGTGCTGGTAGCCCGGTTACGCATCAACTCAATGCCCGTGACCTTGGGTTTCTTCATCGCGCTGCTGGGCACCACCCAGGCCCTGTCTAACTCGATGAGTGTCTCGTTTTCCAACCTTGGCGCCGGTATGGCGCTCGACGCTGCCAAGCTTGTCTTCTTCTCGTGGCGGTCGATTATCGCCATCGCCCTATTCGCGGCGGTGATCGTGGCAATGCGCTACACCCGTTTTGGGCGCGAAGTTAGGGCTGTGGGCGGCGACCGCCGGGCCAGCCGCATCGTTGGGGTCGAGGTCGACCGGGTCCTGATCAGCGTCTTCGTCATTTCTGGGTTGTGTTCCGCCGTCGGTGGCTCGCTCCTGGCATACTCACTAGCCACGGCCATGCCCAACCCCGGCCTGACTCCCTTGACCTTTGCCGTAACGGCCGTCCTGATTGGCGGGGTCAGCCTGGTTGGCGGCTCCGGCTCAGCCTTGGGCGTGGCGCTCGGTGCGTTCACGCTGAGCCTGCTGAAAGAGCTCTTCTCCGTTATGGCAGCGCCGGACTACTACGAGGCGATTGTCCGCGGCGCGCTGCTGGTCGTGGCCACTATTATCGCCGCCCCCGCCCTGGTCTCCTGGTGGAAATCAGTGCGAGCACCACGGGTTGGCCGCCAGCCGCTGGGCTCGGCCAAGCTCTAGCACCTAGGACCAGGGGTCTGGGGTCAGGGTGTACTTGGTTTCCAGGTATTCGCCGATGCCCTCAAACCCGCCTTCGCGTCCCAGGCCGGAGGCTTTCCAGCCACCGAAGGGCGCCGCGGCGTTTGA